>DATEQE010000243.1:0-3075 GCA_035272825.1 Actinomycetota bacterium | reverse complement strand
ATCTTACGGGTTCCGCGAGCGCGAACAGATCCTCGACATCTTCGAGGCCGCCACCGGTCTGCGCATGAACCACGCGTACGTGCGGATCGGGGGCGTCGTGATGGATCTGCCCGACGACGGCCTCGACAGGATCGGAGACTTCCTCCAGACGATGCCCGGCCGGATCGACGAGTACGAGTCCCTGCTCACCCAGAACCCGATCTGGATCCAGCGCAACCTCGGCGTGGGCCGGCTCTCGGCCAAGGATGCCCTCGCGGTCGGAGTCACGGGCCCGACGTTGCGCGCCGCGGGTCCGGCTCGGGACGTGCGGCGCGACGAGCCGTACTCGGGCTACGAGACCTACGACTTCGACGTCGTCACGAGCGACGGCGCCGACTGCTACGCCCGCTACCTCGTCCGGATCGGCGAGATGCGTCAATCCCTGCGGATCGTCCAGCAGTGCGTGGAGCGTCTGCGCGAACCCGGCCCGGTGATGGTCGAGGACCCGAAGGTGCGCTGGCCGGCGCACCTCGAGGTCGGACCCGACGGCATCGGCAACTCGCCCCGCTACATCACGCACATCATGGAGGAGTCGATGGAGGCCCTGATCCATCACTTCAAGATGGTGACGGAGGGCGTCTCCGTCCCGCCGGGCGAGGTCTACGTCCCGGTGGAGTCCCCGCGCGGCGAGCTCGGCTTCTACGTCGTCTCCGACGGCGGCAACCGTCCGTACCGCGTGAAGATGCGCGACCCCTCGTTCGTCAACCTCCAGGCCACGCCGCAGATGGTCGAGGGCGGGTTGGTCGCCGACGTGATCGCGGTGATCGCGAGCATCGACCCGGTGCTGGGCGGCGTCGACCGCTGATGGCCGTGCTCTCCGACGACGGTCGCCGGACGGCGGAGGCGATCCTCGCGAGGTACCCCGGGGGTCGCGAGCGTTCGGCCGTGCTCCCGCTCCTGTACCTGATGCAGTCGGTGGAGGGGCGGCTCACGCGGGACGGGCTCCGCGAGGTGGGCGAGCTCCTTGGCATCACGACCGCGGAGGTCGAGGCCGTGGCGTCCTTCTACACGATGCTCCGGCTGCGCCCGACCGGGACGCACGTGGTCTCGGTGTGCACGAACCTGTCCTGCGCACTGCGGGGTGCGAACGAGGTGTTCGAGGCCGCCCACGACGCCGCGGGGGTCGAGCATGGCGAGGAGACCTCGCCCGACGGTGTGTTCACGGTCCACGAGGAGGAGTGCCTCGGCGCGTGCGACGCGGCCCCAGTGGTCCAGGTCGATTTCGCGAACCACGACCGCGTCACGCCCGAGCGGGTCGTCGAGCTCGTCCAGGCGCTCCGCGCCGGCGAGGTCCCGACCCCTTCGCGGGGGCGCGCGCCGAGGGACTTCCGCGAGGCGTCCCGGATCCTGGCTGGGGGTTCGGGGGGCTCAAGGAGCGAGCGCGTGAGCGCGAGCGGTAGCCCCCCGAGGGCCGGGGCCGAGGAGACCGTGTGAACACCACCCCGACGACCAGGATCGTCACCGCGAACTGGGACGACCCGAACGTGGTCGGGATCGACGGCTACCTCGCCGCCGGCGGGTACGAGGGGCTCCGCGCCGCCCTCGCGATGACCCCGGCCGAGGTGATCGACCTGGTCAAGACGTCCGGCCTGCGCGGCCGGGGCGGCGCCGGGTTCCCGACCGGCGTCAAGTGGTCGTTCGTCCCGCAGGACACGGGCAAGCCCACGTACGTGGTCGCGAACTTCGACGAGTCCGAGCCCGGCACGTTCAACAACCGCGAGATCATCGAGCGCGAGCCACACCGGTTCCTCGAGGGGATGGCGATCGCGGCGTACGCCGTCCAGAGCCATCTCGCCTTCGTGTACTGCCGCGGCGAGTTCCTGTGGCCCGGCGAGATCCTCGACGCGGCGATCCGTGAGGCGTACGCGAAGGAGGTGTTCGGCCCGTCGGTGCTCGGCTCGGGGTTCGAGCTCGAGGTCGTGCTGCACCGCGGCGCCGGCGCGTACATCTGCGGCGAGGAGACCGCGCTGCTGTCCTCGCTCGAGGGCTACCGGGGGCAGCCGCGGCTGCGCCCCCCCTTCCCCGCCGTCGAGGGTCTGTACGCGTCACCCACACTGATCAACAACGTCGAGACGCTCGCGACCGTCCCGTCGATCCTCACGCAGGGCCCCGAGTGGTTCGCGAGGATCGGCACGGAGAAGTCGCCCGGCACGAAGATCTTCAGCGTGTCGGGCAAGGTGGAGCGGCCCGGCAACTACGAGCTGCCGCTCGGGACGCCGCTGCGGACGCTGCTCGAGGACCACGCCGGCGGCGTGCTCGGCGGTCGGCGGCTCAAGGCGTGGACGCCCGGTGGTTCCTCCACCCCGATGCTGACCGGGGAGCACCTCGATGTCGGGCTGGACTTCGAGTCGATCACGGCCGCCGGCTCGCTCCTGGGGACCGGCGCGATCATCGTGATGGACGAGACCGACTGCATCGTCGAGGCGGCTCGCCGGCTCGTGCAGTTCTACGCCCACGAGTCGTGCGGCAAGTGCACGCCGTGCCGCGAGGGCACGTGGTGGGTGAGCCGGTTGCTCGGCCGCATCGAGCAGGGGTACGGACGGTCCGAGGACCTCCCCCTCCTGGACGAGCTCGGCGAGAACATCCTGTACAAGGCCTTCTGCGCGCTCGCGGACGGCGCGGTGAGCCCGATCCAGTCGAGCCTGAAGTACTTTCGCGACGAGTACGAAGCCCACATCGCGGAACGCCGCTGCCCGTTCACCGGCGTCGGGCCGGGTGGCGAGACCGCGACGGGCTTGAGCGATGCGACCGCGAACGACGCCGGCCTGACCGGGGCGCTCACGTGAGCACGTCGCAGCCGCAGGGCGAGCCCGTCACGCTCACGGTGGACGGATCGGAAGTCATCGTCCCGAAGGGGACGCTGATCATCCGGGCCGCCGAGAACCTCGGGATCGAGATCCCCCGGTTCTGCGACCACCCGTTCCTGGATCCGATCGGCGCGTGCCGCCAGTGCTACGTGGAGATCGAGGGGCAGCGCAAGCTGTTCACCTCGTGTACGACCGAGGTCGCGCCGGGCATGGTGGTGCGGACCCAGAA
>DATEQE010000242.1:0-2159 GCA_035272825.1 Actinomycetota bacterium | reverse complement strand
TCGGGGACGCGGGATCGCTGCTCGTCGGGTTCCTGCTCGCGGCCATCGGGCTCAACCTCGACCTGATCGGGCAAGCGGGCGTGATCCGGGTCGCCGTCCCGGTCCTCGCGCTTGCCGTCGCGCTGTTCGACACCACGTTGGTCGTGATCGCGCGGTTCCGCGACGGGCGGCCGGTCATGCGAGGAGGGACCGATCACACGTCCCACCGTCTCGCTGCCAGGGGCCTCACGCATGTCCAGGTCGCGCTCGTCGCGATCGCGGCGCAGGCGGCCTGCTCGATCCTGGCGCTGGGCCTGTTCGTCGCTTCGGAGGGAACCGTGGTCGCGGGGACGATCGTGGCCACCGCGCTTGCGGGCGGTGCCTTGCTGGCCATGCTCCGGCTCGAGCATCCGCGGGCTCCGACCGCCGAGATCGGGTCGGACGACCTGATCGAGATCCCCGAGGCGGACGACGTCCTCGAGTCCCCCCCTGCGGCCGTCGACGGCCCCGGTATCCTGAACGTCCGGGAGGACCCGCTCGATGGCTGACACGTCCACATCCGAGTTCGACCTCAGGGCGATCCTCGGGGTCCTGTGGCGGAGGAAGTGGAGCATCCTCCTGATCGTCGCGCTGACGACGGGATCGGCGCTGTTCTTCAGCTACCGGCGCACCCCGATGTACTCCTCGACGGCCGAGGTCCAGGTGACCCCTCTCACCGCGAGCCAGATCCTGACGACGAACCCGTACTGGACGCTGGCGAACATGGACAACGAGATCCACGTCGTGCAGTCGACCGCGGTCGCGGTCCTGGCCGACAAGGCGATGGGGGGCCGGGCCGGGTCGGGAACGCTCTCGGTCGAGGTGCCCACCAACACCCAGATCCTGCAGATCGGGTACTCCCACCCCGATCCCCAGACGGCGCAGGACGGCGCACAGGCGTACGCGAACGCCTACCTCGCGTACCGAACCCGGGTCGCGGTCGACGCGTACGCGCAGGCTCGACAGGCGATCCAGACCCAGATCGACGAGCTGCGGAGCGACCTCGAGGACGCCCAGACGGCCCTGGAGGCCGCTCCCGGCGGGTCCTCCGACGAGACCGTCGCGGCCAACGAGGTCGACCAGCTCTCGAGTCAGATCGCGGGCCTGAACACCCAGGTCGCGTCCCTGGTCGCGCCCGACATCACGCCCGGCACGCTGATCCAGCCGGCCGAGGTCCCGACGTCGCCATCGAGCCCGAACCACCGCCAGGACGCGGCCCTCGGGTTCGTCGCCGGCCTGGTGCTCGGGGTGGGGTTCGCGTTCCTGCGCGAGCGGATGGATGACCGGATCCACGGCCGGGCCCAGCTCGAGGCCGCCGTGGGAGCGCCGGTCCTGGCCGTCGTGCCGGAGGTCCCTGGCTGGCGGAAGCGAGCGGAGACGAGGCTCGTCACGACGTCGGCGTCCGGGAGCCCGGCCGCCGAGGCCTACCGCTCGCTGCGCACGAACCTGCAGTTCATCTCGCGCGACGGAAGCATGCGGGTCATCTCGGTGACCAGCCCGCATGCGGGCGAGGGCAAGACCACGACGGTCGCCAACCTCGCCACCACGCTCGCGCTCACAGGCAAGCGGGTCATGGCGCTCTCGGCCGATCTGCGCAAGCCTCGGCTGCACCGGTTCTTCGGCCTGAGCAACGGGGAGGGACTCTCCTCGGTCCTCGCCGGTGACGCGCAGCTCGCCGACGTCGCCCGGCGAGTGGCGGGTCTCGACTCGCTGCGCATCGTGACCAGCGGGCCCGTGCCTCCGAACCCGGCCGAGCTCCTCAGCTCGGACGAGATGGAGGCGCTGCTGAAGGACTTGCGTTCGAGCGCCGACTACGTCGTCATCGACACTCCGCCGGCGCTGGTCGTCAGCGACGCGATGATCGTCGCTCCGCGGGTCGACGGCGTCGTGGTGGTCGTGGACGCCGACGCGACGATCGGCGGGGCGGCGTCACACGCGGTCGACCAGCTCGAACAGGTGGGGGGAAACGTGATCGGCTCGGTCCTGAACCGCTTCGACCCTTCGAAGGCACGCTACTACTCGCATGCGGGCCGGTACGCCTACCACTACCACTACCGGCACGAAGACTCCGGCATGGACGAAGGCTCGAACGGCAAGGGCCGGCGCGCTGCCGCCCGAACCCCCGACAACGTCTGGCCCTA
>DATEQE010000241.1:0-3501 GCA_035272825.1 Actinomycetota bacterium | reverse complement strand
GGGATCGGCTCGGGCCTTTCTCGTGCTCGACGCCGACCCACATCGCCACCCTCCCTGGGGAGTCGGCCCATCCCATCGGGGATGCCACTTCAACTAGGCTTGTCGTGTGGCCACATCGACGGTGTCGGATCTCGCAAGGGCGATGGCCGGGACCCCCCTGTTCCAGGACGCATCCCCCAGCACGATCGCCCGACTCGCTGACGAAGGCCAGATACGCCGGTTCCGGCGCGGCACCTATCTGTTCCATCAAGGCGACGATGCGCCGGACGTCTTCTTCCTCGTGAGCGGTCGGGTCGAGATCAGCTCGCTCTCCTCGAATGGCCACCGCCAGCTCCACACCACGCTGGACGTGCCGCAGTTCTTCGGAGAACTGGGGGTGCTCGGTGATCAGCCTCGATCCGCCGCCGCTCTTGCGCTCGAGGACTCCGAGGTATGGCGAACGGGTGGACCGGTGCTCCTCGACTTCTTGATCGAAGAGCCGACGGCAGCTCAGGCGTTGCTCCGTGCCCTGGCCCGACAGGTGTTGTCGCAGGAGGCGTTCGTCGAGGATCTCCTCTATCTGGATCTGAAGGGCCGGGTCGCCAAGCGCCTCCTGCAACTGGTCTCGCCGTCGCTCGACGAACTTCCGGCCGACGGCGCCGTCGTGCCGTCGATCGTGACACACGCCGACCTCGCGAGCCTCTGTGGAGGCAGCCGCGAGAACGTGACGAGGATCCTGTCGGACTTCCAGCGCCGTGGCTTCGTCGAGCGGGACGGGAAGCGGTTCGTCCTGAAGAAGATCTCCGGGCTCGCCAAGCTCGCGGGACTGTGAGAGCTCGGTGACCTACCGGGGACTCCGGAGGCGGTTCGGCCAGGCGATCGCGGCGAACGACTGGCTCGAGAACTTCAGCTTCGTGCTGGGTATCTGCTTCTTCCTCCTTGCCATCGCATGCGCTCGGGCGATCATCGTCAGCCTGACGAACGTCGGAGAGGCCGATGCCCCCCCGGGGACCAATCTGTCGATCGGCTCCCTCGAGGTGACCCGCGGTCTCGGCGTCATGCTCTTCGCCGTCCTCGGGTTCGTGGCTTTGGGCGTCGCATGGTTCTTCGCCGGCGCGACGATCCGTCGCTGGCTCCGTCGCGGCCGACGGCGGGTCTGATGCGGCGTTAGCCGCCGATCGCGGACATCGAACGCTCTGGCTGCTCGAAGTCCGGGTGGTTCATCCGGTGTCCGGACCACTTCCGCCACACGTTTCGACGGATCAGGTCCACCAGCTCGTCGTCGGAGGCGTCGTCGCGCAGCGGGCCGCGCAGGTCGGTCTCCTCGAGCGCGAACAGGCAGGCGCGCACCTGCCCCTCGGCCGTGATCCGCAGCCGGTTGCAGGTCTCGCAGAACGGTTGGGTGACGCTGCCGATCACCCCGACGCCACCCGGCGCGCCGTCGGCGAAGCGGTAGCTGGTCGCGGGTTCGGCGTCGGGTCTCCCGGGGACGAGGGGATACACGGCGTCGACCGCCTCGACGATCCTGGCCGACGAGAAGACCTTCGCGCGCTCCCACGCGTGCTGGGCGTCGAGCGGCATGTACTCGATGAACCGCACGACATGGCCCTGCTCCCGTGACCAGCGCGCCAGGTCGACGACCTCGTCGTCGTTGGTCCCCGCGATCACGACGCAGTTGATCTTGATCGGGACCAGGCCCGCCTCCTCTGCCGCCGCGATGCCCGCGAGCACCCGGTCGAGCGCATCGCGACGGGTCATCTGCTCGAACCGGTGCCGCAGCAGCGAATCCAGCGAGACCGTCACGCGGTCCAGCCCCGCCTCGGCGAGCGGCGCCGCCAGCCGCTCGAGCAGCACGCCGTTCGTCGTCATCGACAGATCGATCTCGGGCGCGGCGGTCCGGAACATCCGGATCAGCGTCGGGAGGTCGGCGCGGACGGTGGGTTCGCCGCCGGTGACCTTGACGGAGCGGATCCCCAGCCGGTGGACGAACAGGTCGAGCACCCTCGTGAGCTCCTCGAACGTGAGGATCTCGTGCTTGGGGAGCCAGGCGAGCCCCTCGGCGGGCATGCAGTACGTGCACCGGAAGTTGCAGCGATCGGTGACCGAGACCCGGAGATCGTCGGCCACGCGGCCGAACGTGTCGACCAGCGGCCCCTCCGCCGGGGGGAGGGAGGACGGCGGCTGCCAGGCATCCATGCGAACCTCCAGCCTACCCCGCCGAGGCGCTGGAGCCCCCGGGCTCGGGCGGCAGGAGCCCCTCCATGGTCGCGAGCGCCGATGCCAGTGCCTCGCCCCGCGACGCCCCCTCGGCCATCCTCCCGGAGGTCGCCGAGCCAAGGAGGAACGCCGCGAGCGGCGTGATCTTGCGTTCCACGCGATGCGCGACGTCCCGGGCCGAGCCGAGAAGCCGGGTGGTCTCGGCGTCGGTCAGGGGGTCCTCATCGAGCGCCGCCGCGAGTCGGTCGATCCACGCGTCCATCGGTGCTCCCTTCTGTCCGGGCAACCGTAGTACGGACGAGCGCGCGCGCGTCTGGCAGGATGGGTGCGTGAGCGGCATCCGCGCCGCCGTCGTGACCGTCTCCGACGGCGTCTCCCAGGGAACGCGAGCCGACGGGTCGGGTGACGCCGCCGAGGCCCTGCTGCGTGAGGCGGGGTTCGACGTCGAGGCTCGGACCGTCCTGCCCGACGAGCGCCCGGCGATCGAGACCGCCCTGCGCGACCTCGCGGACGCACGTGGGTTCGCCCTCGTGGTCACGACCGGCGGGACGGGGTTCGGCCCGCGCGACGTGACGCCCGAGGCCACGCTCGCGGTGCTCGAACGCGAGGCCCCGGGTCTGGCCGAGCTGATGCGCCGCGACGGCTTGCGACAGACGCCGATGGCCGCCCTGTCGCGAGCCGTGGCGGGCTCGCGTGGCGCCACGTTGATCGTGAACCTCCCCGGGAGCCCGAAGGGCGTCCGCGAGAGCCTCGAGGCCCTGCTGCCCGTGTTGCCGCACGCCGTCGAGCTGCTCGGCGGCCGGACGGGGGCGCACCCGACGGGTCACGCCGACGGAGACGAGGCGAAGCGGCCTGCGTCCGCGGTGGTCGGCTCCGTGGAGGCCAAGGCGGTCAAGGTGCACGGCTCGCCGCCCTGCGCGGTCGGCAACTCGATGCGGATCGTCCCAGGCGGCGAGGTCCACGGGACGCTCGGGTGCGCCGAGTTCGACGAGGCGGCCGTCCGCGACGCCGCCGAGATCCTCGCGTCGGGCGAACCCCGGATCCGGACGTACCACCACGAGCTCGGCGACGTCGAGGTGTACCTCGAGCCGTCGCGGCGCGCGCCGGCCCTCGTGGTCGTCTCGGCCACCGACGTCGCCCGCGAGCTGGCGCGGCTCGCGCCGGGCCTCGGGTTCGCGCCCCTCCTGGTCGAGACGCGTCCGGAACGCGTCACCGATGCCGATGCGAACTCGATGCCGGTCGCGCGCGAGCTCGGCGACGTCGAGCTCGACGCCGAGACCCGCCTGGTCTTCACCGACCACGACG
>DATEQE010000240.1:0-5983 GCA_035272825.1 Actinomycetota bacterium | reverse complement strand
CGGCTGTCGATCCTGCTGCGGATCGTCGTCCCGCTCTCGCTGCCGGCGCTCGCCACGCTCGCGGTGATCCAGTTCCTGTGGACCTGGAACGACTTCCTGTGGCCGCTGGTCACGATCCTGACGAACCAGGACGCGTTCACGTTGCAGCTCGGGCTCGCGCCCTTCCAGGGAGCCCACTTCACCCAGTGGCACCTGGTCGCGGCCGCGAACATCATGTCGATGGTGCCGATGATCGTGCTGTTCCTGCTCGCGCAGCGGTACTTCGTGCGCGGTATCGCCACCCAGGGACTGAAGGGATAGCGGGATGGCCCGAGTCGCGTTCGAGGGGGTCACCAAGGTCTACCCGGGGCCGGTCGTCGCGGTGGACGACCTCACGCTCGAGGTCGCCGACGGCGAGTTCCTGATCCTGGTCGGGCCGTCGGGGTGTGGGAAGTCGACGGCGCTGCGGATGGTGGCCGGCCTCGAGCGGATCAGCGACGGCACGATCGCGATCGGCGACCGCATCGTGAACGACGTGCCGCCGAAGGACCGCGACATCGCGATGGTGTTCCAGAACTACGCGCTGTACCCACACATGACGGTGGAGAAGAACCTCGGGTTCGGCCTCCGGCGTCGTCGGATGCCCCGGGACGACGTCCGCCAACGGGTCGGTGACATCAGCGAGATGCTCGGACTGGACGACCTGCTCCGCCGCCGCCCCGGGCAGCTCTCGGGCGGCCAGCGTCAGCGCGTGGCGATGGGCCGCGCCCTTGTGCGCGAGCCCGTGGTGTTCCTGCTCGACGAGCCGCTGTCGAACCTCGACGCCAAGCTCCGGGTCCGGATGCGCGCGGAGCTGAAGCGGCTGCACGAGCAGATCGGGATCACGACGATCTACGTGACCCACGACCAGGTCGAGGCGATCACGCTCGGGGAGCGGATCGCGGTGCTCTCCGAGGGCGTCCTGCAGCAGGTCGGCCCGCCGCAGGACGTGTACGACCACCCCGCGAACGTGTTCGTGGCCGGGTTCATCGGGTCGCCGCCGATGAACCTCTTGAAGGGCAGGGCTTCGCACGGGCGCGTCACCGTCGGCGACGTCGAGCTCGGGTACCCGCGGGCGCCCGACGGCGAGGTCCTCGTCGGGATCCGGCCCGAGGGTCTGCGCCCCGTGGGGGAGGCCTCCGCCGGCTCGGTCTTCGAGGTCTGCGTCGACGTGGTCGAGCCGCTCGGCGACGAGGTGCTCGTGCACGGTTCGGTGGCGGCACCCGACGGCGTCGTTGCGACCGAGGCCGAGGAGGGGATCCTGGCTGCCGAGACCGAGCGCGGCCGCGCGAACGTGATCGTTCGGCTCCCGCCGGAGGACCGCCCCGGCACCGGTTCGCTGCTCCGCGTGACACCCGCGCCGAACGCGGTGCGCCTGTTCGACCCGGCGAGCGGCCGGGCCATCCCGGACGCGTGACCGGCGAGCGGCGGACCATCGCGGCGCTCTCGGCCGTGTGCATCGGGCTCCTCGGCGTGACCGCGTGGGCGCTGGCCACGCGGAGCGCCGGAACGGCTTCCTCGAACGAGGCCCCCGTCTCCTGGGTGGCGACCGACGGCGACGACGCGGGGACAGGGACCCGGGACGATCCCTGGGCCACGCTCCAGCACGCGGCGGACGCCGCGCGTCCGGGCGCCACGGTGTACGTGCGCGCGGGCTTGTACGCGCAGCGTGTCGAGCTCCGAGCCTCGGGGGCGCCCGGACGGCCGATCACGTTCGCGGCGGCGCCGGGCGAACGGGTCGTGCTCGATGGCTCGTCGCTCGAGGTTCCCGCGGGGCAGAACGCTGTGATCGCGATCGACTCCCAGCGCTTCGTCACGATCCGCGGCTTCGAGATCACGGGGTACCGGAGCGACGTGTCCGGGCACGTGCCCATCGGGATCCTGGTGACGGGCGCCGCCGACCACATCCGGCTCGTCGGCAACGTCGTCCGCGACATGGGGACGACCTTCGAGGGCCGCAACGGCGGGGACGCACATGGGATCGCCGTGTTCGGCACTTCCGGCGACCATCCGATCGAGGAGGTCGAGATCGTGGACAACGAGCTCGCGAACCTCACCCTGGGTTCGTCCGAGGCGCTGGTCGTGAACGGCAACGTGAAGGACTTCCGCATCGAAGGAAACAAGGTGCACGACACGAACAACATCGGCATCGATGTGATCGGCTTCGAGGGCACCGCGCCCGATCCCACCGTCGACCAGGCGCGCGACGGGATCGTGCGCGGCAACGTGGTCTGGAACGTCGACAGCTACGGGAACCCCGCCTACGGCAACGACCGGAGCGCCGACGGCATCTACGTCGATGGCGGCCGTGACATCCTGGTCGAGGGCAACACGATCCACGACGTGAACATCGGGATCGAGCTCGCCAGCGAACACTCGGGTCGTTCCACCCGGAACATCACGGCACGCAACAACCTGGTCTACGACTCGACGGCGATCGGGATCGCGATCGGCGGCTACGACCGCCGCAGGGGGAGCACCCAGGACTGCCTCATCCTCAACAACACCGTCGTGAACACCGACGGCGTCGAGCTGCTCGTGCAGTTCGACACGCGGAACAACGTGATCGCGAACAACGTCATCGTCGCGGGTGCGCGGCACGTCTTCGTCGAGAACGACTACCGCGAGAACGCCGGCAACGTCCTGGATCACAACCTCTATTCCTCCGCCGACGGGAGTTCCGCGGGCACGTGGCAGTGGAGGGGCGTCGGGTACGGCGGATTCGATCGATGGCGCGCGCGGTCGGGGAACGATCGCCACTCGATCTTCGCGGATCCCGGCTTCGAGGACGCGGCGGCGCACGATTTCTCACTCCGAGCCGGCTCGCCCGCCGTCGACGCCGGGGCGTTCCTGGCCGCGTCGGGCTCGACCGACCTCACAGGGCAGCCTCGGGGGCAGGCCGGGGGGATCGACCTGGGAGCGTTCGAGCAGACGGCGCCGCCGCCCTCACCCACTCCATCGATCGCGGGGCCCGTCACCTACGCGGGTGACCTCGCGTGGCTGCAATCGAGCAACGGGTGGGGGCCGCCCGAGGTCGATCGGAGCAACGGGGAGCGCGCACCCGACGATGGAGGGCCGATCCGGATCGGGGCATCGGCGTTCGACCACGGGATCGGGGCGCACGCACCCTCGCGGATCGTCGTGGACCTGGAGGGCCGGTGTTCGCTCTTCCTCGCGGACGTCGGCCTCGACGAGGAGGTGGGCGATCGAGGGTCGGTGGTGTTCGAGGTGTGGGGCGACGGCGAACGTCTCGCCGTGAGCGGCATCGTGCGCGGGCCGCAGGCCGCCGTTCCGATCGCGGCCGGCCTCCAGGGCATTGGGCGGATGAGCCTGGTCGTGACCCCCGGCGGAGACGGGAATGCCTTCGATCACGCCGATTGGGGGGATTCGAGACTCGCCTGCTCGGGCTGAGCTCGGTCCTGCGTGCTATCGCCCCGCGTCGCCCCGCGAAAGCAACGTCAGGACCTCGTCCATCGTCGGCTGGGCGTCCACCCCGCCCACGGCCCGCGTCGAGAGCGCGCCGCAAGCGTTCGCGATCGCGAGCGACCGCTCGAGCGGGTCGCCGGCGAGCATCGAGGCCAGGTACCCGGCGTCGAACGCGTCCCCGGCGCCGGTCGTGTCGTGCGCGTCGATCGTCGGAGCGGCGGCGCGGACGAGCCGTTCGCCGTGGGCCGCGAGGGCGCCGCCGGCACCGGCCTTCGCCACGACGACGCCGGCGCGTTCTGCGAGAGCGAGGACGGCGTCGTCGAGCTCCTCGATGCCCGCGATGCGCGTGGCCTCGGTCGCGTTCGGTAGGAAGACGTCGATGTGGCCGAGCAGGTCGCGCAGGCCACCGTCCCACCGTCCGGACGGGTCCCAGTTGGGGTCGACCGAGGTGGTGGCTCCCCCCGCCCGAACGCGCCCAAACAGCGCGGGGAGCTCGGGCGCGAGGCTCTGCTGCAGGAAGTAGGAGCTCACGTGCACGTGCCGAGCGGGTTCGAGACGCGCGGGGTCGATCAGGTCGGTCCGCAGGTCCGCGATCGTCCCCGCATGTGTGAGGATCGCGCGGTCGTTGGGGCGGGCGAGCACCACGGTCACCCCGGTCGGCCGGGCCGCGTCGACGACGAGTCCGCCGACGTCCACCCCGCTGCGTTCGAGCTCGTCGCGAAGGAAGCGACCGAATGGGTCGTCGCCGACGACGCCGCAGAACCCGACGCGGAGCCCCAGACGGGCCGCGGCGGTCGCGACGATCGCGCCCGAACCGCCGACGGTGAGACGCGCCGCATCCACGAGCCGCTCCGCCTGACCGAACGCGGGCTCGACGTCGCCGGTCAGCACGAGGTCGGGGTTCGCGTCGCCGAGGACGAGGAGATCGAACGGGTCGGACACGCCCGGACGATACCGGAGGGAGACCGTCAACCACGCTGGGCGTGAGGTGGCGAGCCCGCCCCTCGTTGCTTCCGCAGACCGACGCCGAAGAGCCAGCCACCGAAGAACACCAGGACCGCGGGGATCACCATCGCCCTGGTCGATGCCCGGATCTGATCCTTGATCCAGGCCACGGGATCGTAGTCGCAGCCTTCCTTCAGGCGACAGAACTCGACGATCTGCAGCTGCCACCGGCCGTCCGGGCCCGCTCCCTTGTAGACGAACCGCTGGGATCGGTCCACGTTGGGGAACCGTTCGACGTCGGGGAGCTGCGGTTGGATCGAGATGGCACCCTCGTTCACCGACACGACACCGTTCGGCGGGTCGGTCGGCCGCCACGTCGTCCACGTGCCATCCCTTCCCGTGTAGCAGATCGGATCCTGATGGGAGGCGTGGAGTACGAAGGGGTCGTCGGCGTCGATCAGGGGGAGCAACGTGGCGAACGCGGACAGGTCGTCGACCGGGCAGTCGAGGGTGGTGGGCAGATCGCGGCGGTCCGCCAAGACGGTCTCGACGCTGCTCACGCGACGGACCGTGAACGTAGCCTCCGGATCTGGTTCCGGGTTCGGGGGCCCCCCGGCCTCGACATCGGCCAGGAGCGTGCGGAGCCACGGTTCGAGGAGATCCGCGATCGCCTCGTGTCCTTCGGGCTTGGGGTGGAACGTCCCGTGGACCCAGTTCTTCGGGTTGATCCGACCGACGAAGTCGCCTTCCGTGGGGTGCAGGTTGAAGAAGTTCGTCGCCGCGTCGTCCGGTCCCGCCCCCGGATCGCAGATCTTCTTGTCCTCGAAGGCGAACAGCCCCTGCTCGAAGAAGTTGATGCCGACCAACTCGGCCGAGCGCCGGATCCGATCATCGAGGACCGTGATGAACTCGACCAGGAAGTCATGTTCGTTCGGCCGCAGGGCCGACCATCCACATCCCTGATCGGTCAGGAGCAGGGGGTACGGGACCGCGACGATCGGCACGTCCGGTCCGACCGCGTCCTTGATCGCCTGGAACGCCGCCGAGATGTCCGACCCGATGTGCGCGACGTTGACGAGCAGGGTCTCGCGCAGCTCGGCGCAGGAACCGGGAAGCACGCAGGCGATCCCGATCTTGCCGAACCGAGCGTCGTTGCCCCCGATCGTGACCAGGACCGCGGCGGTCCGCGAGAAGTCCCCGTCGAGGTTGTCGAGCTGGGGACGCTCGCCGACGACCTCGTCGGGCGACTCGGGGCCCATCTGCCCCGTCTCGTCGATATCGGACGTCGTCGCGCCCGAGCACGCGAAGAAGTCCAGTCCCATGTGCAGCCGTTCGGCGACGAGGTACGGGTACGCCGTCGAGCTCCGACGGCACTGGTTCCGGAACTCGCCGACGACGTTGGTGCCGCGGAGGAAGGCGGTCGCGCCCTCACCGGATGCATACGAGTCGCCGAGCGCGAGGATCCGGCCGCTCGCGTTCGGGTTCGGGTCCAGGGGACTCGGGTCGTTCCGGTCGATCGAGACCCACACGACGACGAAGCCGGCCACGATGACGACCACGAGCAGCTCCGCCCGCCAACTGAAGGAGAGGGCCA
>DATEQE010000239.1:0-3350 GCA_035272825.1 Actinomycetota bacterium | reverse complement strand
ACTTCGACGCGCAGTAGACCGCCTCGAACGGAAGACCGCGACGTCCCGCCTCCGACGCGATCGTGACGACGTCCGCCCCGTCGCTCTCCAGCAGGTGCGGCAGCGCCGCGCGGATCGTGTAGATGGTCCCCTTCACGTTGGTATCGATCATCTCCTCGAGGTGGCCCGGATCGAGCTCGAGGAACGGGCCGTACGCCCCGACGCCCGCGTTGGCGATCACCAGATCGAGCTGCCCGAACCCATCGACGACGCGCTCGACGAACGCCCCGATCGACGCCGGGTCGCGAACGTCGCACGCGGACGCGATCGATCCCTCGATCCCCAGGTCGCCGCCGCTCCGCGACGCGAGCCCCAGCCGAACACCCTGATCCGCGAGCGATCTCGCCACGGCGGCACCGATCCCACCGCTCGCCCCCGTCACGAGCGCGACCCTTCCGCTCAGTCCGTTCATACCGCCGCCCCTTCCCGCGCTTCGATCGCCACGCATCCTCCGTCGACGCGTCAAGGTACCGGAGACGTCGATGCCGAGTGACGGGCGATCCCATGTCAAGCTCCGCGGATGAGGGCCGTCCGGATCGAGGGTCCGCGCAGGGTCGCCACGCTCGACGTGCCCGAGCCCGAGACGGCACCCGGCGAGGTGACCGTTCGGGTCCGCGCGACCGCGATCTGCGCGACCGACCGGCGGTTGGCGAACCTGGGGACGCCCGAACCGAGGATCCCGGGTCACGAGGTGGCGGGCGTCCTGCTGGACGGGACCGCGGTCGGCGTGCAGCCGAACGTGGGCTGTGGACGATGCGCGTCGTGCGCGCTCGGCCTCGAGAACCGATGCCCCGACCACGTCGACATCGGGATCCAGCGCGACGGCGGCCTGGCGGAGCTGATCGTGGTGCCCGAAGGTCACGTCGTCCCGCTCGATGGGTTCCCGTTCGAGCTCGCGCCCTCGATCGAGCCGCTCGCGTGCTGCCTGCACGCCGCCGTGATGCTCGACGTGGCCGATGGCGATCTCGCCGTCGTGGTGGGCGCGGGCACGCTCGGCATCATCGGGATGTGGGCGCTGCAGGCGGCGGGGGCGCGCGTGGCGGTCGTGCAACGGTCCGAACCCCGACGACGCCTCGCGGCCGAGCTCGGTGCCGACGCGGTGCTCGAACCCGCCGACGACGTTTCCGCGGCGCTCGGAGCCCTCCCCGCCGCGGCGCTCGTGACCGCCCCGGGCGTCGAGGCGCTCTCGTGGGCGATCGACCATGTCGACGTCGGGGGCCGGGTCCACGCGTTCGCGGGCACGCCCGGCGGCGCGCCCGTCGACGCCAACCTCGTGCACTACCGCCACCTGCGGCTGGTGGGGAGCACGGGATCGACGGTCGAGGACTACCGCCGCGCCCGCGACCTCGCGCGTTCGGGAGCGGTCCCGCTCGACCGGATGCCGTCGCGGACGGTGGCGCTCGACGAGGTGCCCGAAATCCTGTTGGACCCCAGCCCCGATCCCCGGATGCTCCGGGTCGTGGTCAGCCCGTAGGCTCGCGAGAACGATGGTTCGTCGGGCGAGTGCGCGGCGTGGCTGAGCATCCGGACGACCCGATCCGGGTCGCGCTGATCGGCTACGGCCTGGCCGGCGCCGTCTTCCACGGTCCCCTGATCTCGTCGACCCCGGGCATGTCGCTCGCGACGATCGTGACCCGCGATCCGGAGCGGCGGGCGCGCGCGAGCTCGGAGCACCCGGAGGCGGTCCTGCTCGACGATGTCGAGGCGCTGTGGGATCGAGCCGACCACGCCCTCGTCGTCGTGGCCACGCCCAACCGGTTCCACGTGCCGCTCGGGCTCGCCGCGCTCGAGGCCGGGCTCCCGGTCGTGATCGACAAGCCGGTGGCGCCGACGGCCGAGGGGGGCCGGCGTCTCGTGACCGAGGCGGCCGAACGCGACCTGCTCCTCACGGTCTTCCAGAACCGCCGATGGGACGGGGACTACCTGACGGTCCGCCGGCTGCTCGCCGAGGAAGCGCTCGGCCCGATCGTCCGGTTCGAGTCGCGGTTCGAGCGGTGGCGTCCCGAGGTACGCCCCGAGGCGTGGCGTGAGCGCGGGGATCCGGAGGAGGCCGGCGGGCTCCTGTTCGACCTCGGGGCCCATCTCGTCGATCAGGCGGTCGGTCTGTTCGGCCCGCCCCGCACCGTCTACGCCGAGGTCGACCGCCGGCGACCCGGCGCCGAGATCGACGACGACGTCTTCGTCGCGCTCGAGCACGCCGAGGGTGTCCGCAGCCACCTGTGGATGACCGTCCTCGCGGCGATCCAGGGACCGCGGCTGCGGGTGCTCGGGCAGCGCGCGGCGTTCGAGAAGTTCGGGCTGGACGTCCAGGAGCAGGCGCTGAGCGAGGGGGCGCGCCCGGGCGAGGCGGCCTGGGGCCGCGAGCCGGCCGAGCGGTGGGGGCGCCTGTCTACCGGGGATGACGAACGCACCGTCGAGACGGAGCCGGGCGCCTACGAGAAGTTCTACCGAGGGGTCGCGGCGTCGCTCCGGGAGGGCGCGCCGCCACCGGTGGATCCGAACGACTCGGTGATGGGGCTCGAGATCATCCAGGCCGCCCAGGAGAGCGCCCGCACCGAAGGCGTGATCACCCTCGGCTGACGGTTCGACCCCTCAGCGAGATCCGCCGGCGTGGTCGATGCAACGCACGGCCCAGGGGATCGCCTCGAGGCGCTCGGCTCCGATCGCCGAACCGCACACGTCGCAGAGCCCATAGGTCCCCTCGTCCAGCTTCTCGAGCGCCCGCTCCACGTCCGCGAGCTTCGCGTCGAGGTTCTTCGCGGCGTCCACCTGCGCGATGCGTTCAACCGCCTGCGACGTCCCCTCGCCCACGCGCTTGCCGAACGACACGGCACCCATCGGGTCGCGAGGCGCGGCCGTGAGCGTCGCGAGCTCGGCCCGGAGCTCGTCGCGGGTGCGTTCGAGCACCTCCCGAAGGCGCTCGGTCTCCATCCGCGTCAGACGCCGAGCAGGTCGGGGTCGCCGCCGGACTCCTCGACGTGGCCGTTGCCCTCGCTGGATGCGAAGATCGTGGGGGCGGCGAGGGAGCGGCGGGACTCGAGCTCCTTGAAGACGTCCGTGGCATGGTCGACGCACAGCACGACCAGGTCGCCCGGGCGCGACCGGTCGAGCGCCTTGCGGGCCGCCTCCATCTCGTCGACCACGATCTCGGCGTTGCCCGCGCGCGCGCCGGTGGCGATCGCCTCGCGAACGCCCTCGAGGATCAGGGCGGCGGTCTCGCCGCGCTTGCGGCCGCGCGGGTTCCGATCCTCGCGGATGATCACGTCGTCGAAGTAGCGGGCGGCGACGCGCCCGAGCTGGCGCATGTCCTC
>DATEQE010000238.1:0-2986 GCA_035272825.1 Actinomycetota bacterium | reverse complement strand
GAACATGATCAGCGCAAGGTCGTGCTCCTCGCCCGGCGGACATGCGAGCACCAGGGTCGGCCCGGGGCCATCGCCCCAGTCACGGGCGAGGCCCATCAGCCGCCCTCGCAGGAGGTTGGACGCGAAGTGCTCCTGGGCCACCGAGACGTCCCCGCGGTACCAGCGCTCGCCGAGGCGTCGCAGGTACGGCAGGAGCACGTCGAGGAGCAACGTCTCCACGGAGACGGTGGCGAGCAGCCGGTCGAAGACCGTGTGCGCGCCCTCGCCGTCGAACGCGTCCAGGCTCCGCTCGAGGGTCGCCGCGAGGTCGCCGACCAGGGGGCGCTCTGGCGCCGCGACCTGCGCGGACTCGTTCGCGATCGCTCGGACGGCGGCTTCGCCAGCCGAGAGCCCCTGTCGGATCAACGCCGTCATGGCCTGGACCCGCCGCTCGTCCTCCTCCGAGTAGAGCCGGAACCCCCCCGCTGATCTGGAGGGCTGGAGAAGGCCGTACCGCTGCTCCCAGGCTCGGAGCAGCTCAGGGGACACCCCGGTGCGCCGAGACAGCTCCCCGATGCGCACACTTCCGAGTTCTCGAGTCTCTTCCATGGGCACACTCTACAGGAATCCGGACGAACTTTGTACAATCCCTTGACACTAGCCCGAGCGGACTTGTACCTTAACCCTCGACACACTCTCTACACGAAAGGAGGGAGAGATGAGGAAGGTAGACACCGTGGCCCTGATCTTGGCGATCGTCGGCGCGTTGAACTGGGGACTCGTCGCGGTGGCGGAGTTCGATCTCGTGGCGACAATGTTCGGCATGGAGTTCGGCGAGACGAGCGCCATCACCCGGGTCGTGTACGGCCTCGTTGGCCTTTCCGGCGTGTGGCTCGCCGTTCGCTTCGCGACGATCCTGGGTCACTCGCGGACGTCCGCTTCGGCCGTCATTGCGTGACAGGCCTCGCACCCCGACCCACGGGAGGGAGCCGGCATGAGGCCGGCCCCTCCCGTTCCACCGATACCCGAACCAGAGGAGGCATCCATGCCTTGGAAGCGCATCACCTTGATCGGCGCCCTCGCGGCGCTCGCGACGCTGACGGCAGCGTGCACGGACGACGCGACGCCGGAGGCATCCACCCCGTCCAGCGAGGCCATGGAGGACCCGTCGGCGAGCTCGATGACGATCGCCGAGATCGCCGGGTCCACCGAGGACTTCTCCACGCTCGCCGCGGCCGTGGAGGCGGTCGGCCTCGGCGAGACCCTGTCCGGATCCGGTCCGTACACGGTCTTCGCGCCGACCGACGAGGCGTTCGCCGCCCTGCCGGAAGGAACGCTCGACGAGCTGCTCAAGCCCGCGAACCAGGACCAGCTGGCCGCGATCCTCACGTACCACGTGGTGGCTGGCGAGGTCATGTCGGGCGACCTCTCATCCGGCGAAGTTGCCACGGTCAACGGTGCCGATGCGACGGTGTCCGTCGAGGGTGGCGTAGTCACGATCACCGATGGGCAGGGCGACGTCGCCCGGGTCGTGACGGCGGACATCCCGGCGTCCAACGGCGTCATCCACGTGATCGACACCGTGCTCCTCCCTCCCTCGGGTTGAGTGCTGCAGGAGCGGCGGGCCGAGCTGGCCCGCCGCTCCCTCCCCGTTCACCTACCGTCGCGCCGAAAGGGCCAACAGAGTCGTCGTCAGAAACTGACGACGTCGCACTGCGGTCGGAGTGGCGGTCCCGTCGCGCCTCCGATCACGAGGGCCACTCGGGCTTGGGCTTCGGCTTGCTCAGCAGGTCGTCGAGCGTGGTCTTGGGCTTGCCCTCGGTCTTCGCGAGCTCCTGATCAAGCCGATCGGGCTGGAGGTCGTCGCCCGCGGCCTCGAGCATCTCCTCGAGCGACTTCCCCGTGCTGCCCTTGAGCCGGATGCGGAGGGCGGCGAGCACCGAGGCCTGCCGGTCGGTCAGGCCCTGGTTGACCTTGATCTCGGTCAGCGCTTCCTCCGCGCGAGCGAGGAGCTCTTCGTCCTCCACCCGACCAGTCTGCCACGCTCACTCGGACAGGAGCGAGGCGGGCAGGCGTTGGTGCGGGCCGTCCGCAGCCTCGGTCCAACGCTTGGGGGCGGCGCCCTTCAGGAGCTTGAGGGTCGTCGCGAGCGTGAAGTCGCCCGGAGAGATCCTCCGAAGGTCCTTGGGCAGCACCGGGAACGAGACCGTGCCATCGGACCGGATGCGAGGAGAGTAGGGCGCCACGAGCGTCGCGCCGGGGCCGTTCCGTGACGGGTCGAGCATCACGCGACCCCCGCGTTTGGCCTTGCGGAACTCGGCGGTGATCAGATCGGGCCGGCGTTCGGTCGCGATCTCGGCGAGCCGGGTCGCGGCGTGGCGGAGGCGTTCGGCGCTCACGTGCCGGACGATCGGTACCACGACATGCAGGCCCTTGCCGCCGGTGGTCTTGAGCAGCGTCTCGAGCCCGAGGTCGTCCAGGATCTCGAGCACGAGGAGCGCGACCTCGACCGCGGCGTCGAACGCGTCGTCGGGCGGGTCGATGTCGACCACGAGCAGATCCGGGCGGTCGAGCTTGTCCCGGCGGACCGGAGCCGGGTGGAACTCGAGCGCCGCCTGGTTCCCGAGCCACGCGAGCGTGTCGGCGTCGTTGCACACGATGTAGGCGACGTCGCGCCCCGCGCTCGGCGCCGGGATCGTGACGGTCTTGATCCAGTTCGGCGCGTAGGACGGCGTGTTCTTCTGGAAGTACCGCTGGCCGTCGACGCCGTCGGGCGCTCGGATCAGCGAGAGCGGCCGGTCGCGCAGCCACGGGAGCATGAGGTCCGCGAACGCCGCGAGGTAGTCGACGTACGCCTGCTTCGTGATCCCGAGCGCCGGCCACAGGAGCTTGTCCGGACGGGTGATCTCGACGCGGGCGGGTGTCATCGCGGCTCCGAGGCTATACCGCCGGGTCTTGATCAGATCCGTATGCGGAGGCCGCCTAGGTCCTTCGTCCGGGGATGTCT
>DATEQE010000237.1:0-6594 GCA_035272825.1 Actinomycetota bacterium | reverse complement strand
GCACGCCTGGAGGGGGAGGGCGCGATCGACGTCTGGCGGACGATGATGGGTCCGACGGATCCGGCGACGGCGCCGCCCGGCACGATCCGCGGCGATTACGGACTGATCATCACCGAGAACCTCGTGCACGGCAGCGACTCGCCCGACTCGGCCGAGCGCGAGCTCAAGCTCTTCTTCGGCTGACGGCCGGCGACGGGTCTCGGGGGCTACGAGGCCTTGCGGAACGCCACGACGGCGTTGTGACCGCCGAACCCGAACGAGTTCGACATCGCGAGACGGACGTCCAGCTCGCGCGCCTCGTTCGGCACGTAGTCGAGGTCGCAGTCCGGGTCGGGCGTCTCGTAGTGGATCGTCGGCGGCACGACGCCGTTGGCGATCGCGAGCGCGCAGATCGCGCCCTCCACCGCCCCCGCGGCGCCCAGCATGTGACCCGTCATCGACTTCGTCGAGGAGACCGCGATGCGGTGGGCGACGTCTTCGCCGAGGGTCGCCTTGATCGCGGCCGTCTCCGCCGCGTCGTTCAGCTGGGTCGAGGTCCCATGCGCGTTGACGTACGTGACGGCTTCCGGCTCCTCGCCCGCGTCGCGCAGCGCCCAACCCATCGCCAGGGCCGCGCCCGAACCCTTCGGGTCGGGGGCCGTGATGTGGAAGGCGTCGTCCGACGCGCCGTAGCCTGCGACCTCGCAGTACACCCGAGCGCCACGGGCGTTCGCGTGCGTCTCGGACTCGAGGATCAGCGTGCACGCGCCCTCGGACAGCACGAACCCGTCCCGCGCCTGGTCGAACGGCCGCGACGCGGTCTCGGGATCGGGGTTCTTCGTGAGCGCCGTCATCTGCGCGAACGCGGCGACCGTGAGGGGGAGGGTTGCGGCCTCCGAACCGCCGGCGACACAGACGTCGATGTAGCCGTCGCGGATGTATCGCAGCGCCTCGCCGATGGCGTGGTTCGACGACGAACAGGCCGAGACCGTGCACAGGTTCGGGCCGGTGAGGCCGAACCGCATCGCGATGTGGCCGCTCGCGGCGTTCGCCATCAGGGCGGGCACCATGAACGGCGACACGCGGCCCGGGCCCTTCTCGAGGAGCACCATGTGCGCGGCGAGCAATGTCTGGATCCCGCCGATGCCGGTGGCGAAGATCACCCCCGCGCGTTCGGACGGCACCTGCGGCTCGCCGGCGTCTTCCCAGGCGAGGGCGGCCGACGAGACGCCGTAGTGCACGAAGGGATCGGTCCGGCGGATCTCCTTGGGGTCCAGCCACGGCGACGGATCGAACCCCGGGACCTCCCCCGCCACCTTGACCGGAAGGTCATCGGTCTCGAACGCCGTGATCAGCCGGATCCCGTTGCGGCCGGACGTGAGCCCGGCCCAGAAGTCGTCCACGCCGGTGCCCACCGGCGTGACCGGTCCGATCCCGGTGACGACGACCCGCTCGCCCATCTGGTCAGGACGATCCGAGCTTCTGCTCGACCAGGGCCACGGCCTGTCCGACGGTCTTGACCCCTTCCATCTCTTCCTCGGGGATGTCGATGTTCCACTCCTCCTCGAGGGCGAGCACCGCCTCGACGAGGTCGAGCGAGTCGGCGTTCAGATCCTCGGCGAAACGGGCGTCGGGCACGACCTGGGCCTCGTCGACCGCGAGCTGCTCGGCGAGGACCTTGCGGACCCGAGACTCGATCTCTGCCTTGTCCATCCTTCCTCCTGTGTCCCTTGGCTCTGTCCTTGGCAGTTGTTCTCCTGCTTGCCGGTCTTCGTGCTGGTCCCTCGGGTGTGTCCGTTCGGCGACCGGCTCATGCTACGGGGGCCGGCCGTCCTTCGACTAGGCGGTCAGCCCGCCGTCCACGGGCAGGACCGCACCGTTCACGTACGAGGCCTCCTCCGACATCAGGAAGCGAACGACGCTCGCGACCTCCTCGAGGTGCGCCGCCCGACCCACCGGCGTCTGGTCCAGGTAGTACGCGCGCGCGGGTTCGGTCAGGTGGGAGGTCATGTCCGTGTCGAGCAGCCCCGGGCACAGGGCGTTCACCGTGATGCCCTTGACTCCGACCTCGCGGGCGAGCGACCTCGTCAGCCCGACGAGGCCGGCCTTCGTGGCCGCGTAGACGGTCTGACCCGCGTTGCCTCGCAGGACGACCGCCGAGGACATGTTCACGATCCGCCCCCACTTGGCTCGGAGCATCCCCCGCAGCGCGGACTGGCAGCACAGGAACGCGCCCCGGAGGTTGGTCGCCATCGTCCGCTCGTAGACGTCCATCGGGTACTTGAGGAGGAGCCCGTCCCGCGACATCCCCGCGTTGTTCAGCAGGCCCGTCACGGGGCCCAGCTCGTCGCCCACCCTTCGGAACGCCTCGGCGACCGAACCCTCCTCCGTGACGTCCATCGCGACGGCGAGACCCGGCGTGCCGATCGTCTCGAGGCTCGCGAGCGTCTCCTTGGCGTCGGCCTCGCTCGAACGGTAGCCGATCGCCACGCTCCAGCCGTCGCGCGCGAGCGCCTCCGCGCACGCGCGCCCGATCCCGCGCGAACCCCCGGTGACGACGGCGACCTTGGGAGAGGGCACGGTCATGGTCCCCCCGGTCCCGTCCAGCGGATCAGGTTCGCGCCCCACGCGAGCCCTGCGCCAAACGACGTCATCAGCACCAGGTCGCCCTCGCGGATCCGACCCGCGCGCCACGCGCGATCGAGGGCGACCGGGATCGAGGCGGCCGAGGTGTTCCCGACGGACTCGACGTCGACGACCGCGTGGTCGATCGGGATCTTCAGGCGTTCGGCCACCGCGATCATGATCCGCGCGTTCGCCTGGTGGGGGATCAGCAGGTCGACGTCCTCAGGGGCGAAGCCCGACTTCTCGAGCAGCTGGCGGCATGCGCTCGCCATCTCGACGACCGCCCGTTTGAAGACCTCGCGACCGTTCGGCATCTGGATCGCATGGTCGTTCGCGTCCACCGACGTATGACTCGCGGGCTCGGCGGAGCCGCCCCCGGGGATGATCAGGATCTCCGCGGCGCGTCCGTCGGCACCGAGCACCGATCCGAGCACCCCGGGCTCCTCCGAACGCCGCAGCACCACCGCGCCCGCGCCGTCGCCGAACAGCACGCACGTGGTGCGGTCGTGGAAGTTCATCACGCGAGAGAGCACCTCGGCGCCCATCACGAGCACCGTCTCGGCCTGGCCGGACTCGATGAAGGCCGTCGCCGTCGACAACGCGTAGGAGAAGCCAGCACATGCGGCGTTCACATCGAACGCGGGCGCCGCGATCCCCAGCTTGCGTTGCACCCAGACGGCGGTGGAGGGGATCGGGGTGTCACCGGTCAGCGTCGCGCAGATGAGGAGGTCCAGCTGCTCCGGTGCGATCGACGCCGCCTCGAGCGCACGCGTGGCGGCGTCGGTGGCAAGGTCGGATGTGGTCTGACCGTCCGCGGCGAAATGCCGTTCGCGGATCCCGGTGCGTTCCCGGATCCACTCGTCGCTGGTCTGGATGAACGCCTCGAACCACTCGTTCGGCACGATCCGCTCCGGCAGGACGGAGCCCAGGCCGGCGACGGCTGCATGTCGCTGCGCGCTCACGATCCCCCCTCGGGGCGACGGGCCGCCGCCCTCATCGATGGTCGAGGATATCGCCCGGGGGTGGTGCGCGACGCAGCGACGCTGTGGCTCGCCGACCCGGACCGACCGAGCCAGACGTGGTCAGGTGTGTTCCCGGGCGAGCGCGGACGCGGCCTCGGGCGAACCGACTGCGACGGCCCGTGCCCCGGGCACGGCCCGCTTCGCGAGCTTGGTGAGCACATCGCCCGGCCCCGCCTCGACGAACGTGTCGGCCCCGAGCCCGCGGAGGGAGCCGACGCTCGCCTCCCACCGGACGGGGGAGACCACGTGGCGCTCGGCGAGGGCGCGGAGCTCGGCGGGATCGGTGACGAGGGTCCCCGTGACGTTCGAGGCGATCGGGAACCGCGGGGGCGCGAACGCGGCCTCCGAGATCGCGGCCGACAGCGGCGCGACCGCGGGCTCCATCAACGGCGAGTGGAACGCCCCCGCGACGTTCAGCCGCACGGCCCTGAGCTTCCGTTCGCCGGCGAGGGCCTCCGCGCGTTCGATCGCCGCGAGGCTGCCGCTGATCACCACCTGCTGCGGCGAGTTCTCGTTCGCGACGAGCAACACGTCCTCGCCGCGAGCGTCGTCGCACAGCCCCGCCGCGTCCGAGCTCCCCACGCCGAGGAGGGCGGTCATCGTTCCGGGCCGCGCTTCGCCCGCTGCCTGCATCGCCCGCCCGCGGACCGCGACGATACGCAGCGCGTCGGTGAGCTCGAGCACGCCGGCGGCCACCAACGCGGCGAACTCGCCGAGCGAGTGTCCGGCGGCGCCGACGAACCCGACGCCGAGCGACTCGAGCACGCGAAAGGCCGCGACGTCGCACGCGAGGATCGCCGGCTGCACGAACTCGGTGGTCGCGAGCGCGTCCTCGTCTCGACTCCCGGCGACGACGTCGCGTCCGATCGCGTGCGTTGCGTCGTCAAGCACCGCGCGCGCGGCGTCATGGGTCGTCCACACGTCTCCCATGCCGATGAACTGTGAACCTTGACCTGGGAACACGATCGCTGCACGCATCCGACCCGCCCTCGACCAACGCTCGACGAACCCTACCCGGTGGGTCGAGGGCGAGGGAAACCGCAGGTCATTCCATGCGTGAACCCTAAGGTTGCCTCCACGTGGGGTCGAGAGTTGCCACCCCAAAAGGGGTCCTGTACAAAGAGCGCGAACCTATGGCCGAGAAGGTTCGTAGCGAACTTCCCGCATCCCCAGGCCGTCGAAGCGCGGGCGGTGAAGGGGTCTTCGGGTTCCTGGGTCAGGACATGGCTGTGGACCTTGGGACCGCGAACACGCTCGTCTACGTGCGGCACGCGGGCATCGTCCTGAACGAGCCCTCCGTGGTCGCGATCAACACGTTGTCCGGCGCGGTGCTGGCCGTGGGCAACGAGGCCAAGCGCATGATCGGGCGGACGCCGTCGCACATCCAGGCGGTGCGCCCGCTGAAGGACGGCGTGATCGCCGACTTCGACATCACCGAGAAGATGCTGCGCTACTTCATCCAACGCGTGCACAAGCGCCGGCTCCTGGCGAAGCCTCGTGTGGTCGTCTGCGTACCGTCGGGCATCACCGGCGTGGAGCAACGCGCCGTGGAGGAGGCGACGATCGCCGCGGGTGCTCGTCGCGCCTACATCATCGAGGAGCCGATGGCCGCTGCGATCGGGGCCGGCCTGCCGATCCACGAGCCCGCGGGCAACATGGTCGTCGACATCGGCGGCGGCACCACCGAGGTGGCCGTGATCTCGCTCGGCGGCATCGTCACCTCGTCCTCGCTCCGGATCGGCGGCGACGAGCTCGACGAGGCGATCATCAACCACGTGAAGAAGGAGTACTCCCTGCTGCTCGGCGAGCGCACGGCGGAGGCGATCAAGCTCGCGATCGCGGCCGTCTACCCGATGCACGAGGAGCTCGTGGCCGAGATCCCCGGGCGCGATCTGGTCTCGGGGCTCCCCAAGACGCTCCAGATCACCGACGGCGAGATCCGGGCGGCCATCGAGGAGCCGGTCAGCGCGATCATCGACTCGATCAAGGCGACCCTGGACCGGACCCCACCGGAGCTGGCCGGCGACATCATGCACCGGGGCATCACGCTCACCGGTGGCGGCGCCCTCTTGCGCGGGATCGACAAGCGGCTCCGGCACGAGAGCGGGATGCCGGTCCTCATCGCCGACAACCCGCTCTCCTCGGTGGCGATCGGGTCCGGGAAGTGCCTCGAGGAATTCGAAGTCCTCCAGCGGGTCCTGGTGAGCCCGTCCCGGAGGTAAGTCCCGCGGTGGCACAGCGCACCCGAGCGCGCAGCACCCGCCTGCTGGTCGTGGCCCTGGTCTCGATCTCGCTCGTAACGATCACCGTGGACTACCGAGAAGGCAACGACGGCCCCATGGCGTCGCTCGGCGACGGCGCGCTCGCCGTGATCAGCCCGCTCCAGGAGGTCGTCTCCAAGGTCACGCACCCGATCGGGAACTTCTTCTCCACGCTGTTCCGGCTGCCCTCGATCCGTCACGAGCGCGACGTCCTGCGCGAACGCGTCGACGCGCTCGAGACCCAGCTCGCCGAGGGCAGGGCCGATCAGGCCCGGCTCGCCGAGCTGGAGGCGCTGTTCGGTTTGCAGGAGAGCCTCGGCAACCGGATCGAGACGACGGCGGCCCAGGTGATCGCCAACGGGGTCTCGAACTTCGAGTGGACGATCACGATCGACAAGGGCTCGAGCGTCGGTATCTCCGTGGGCATGCCGGTGGTCTCGAGCGCCGGGCTCGTCGGGCACGTGGTGCGCGTCGGCACGAGCTCGTCGGTCGTGCAGCTGATCATCGACCCGGACTCGTCGGTCGCCGGGCGGCTCGACGTGTCGCGCCAGACCGGGTTGCTCTCGGGCTCCGGCCCCTCCGACCTGCAGATGAGCCTGGTGGACCCGACCGTCGATGCCGCCCCGGACGAGCACGTCGTGACCGCCGGGTATCGGATCGCCGGCGTTGCCGAGAGCCTGTACCCACCGAACATCCTCATCGGGACG
>DATEQE010000236.1:0-9125 GCA_035272825.1 Actinomycetota bacterium | reverse complement strand
CGGCGATCGTGACGTTCGGGTGCCCCGTCACACCGAGACCGAGCCTCTGAGGGTCCGCCGTATCGTCACGACAGTGCCCTGCTCGCTCCGCTCGATCCGCATCGAGGGCGCGAGCGCCTCGATCAACGCCAGCCCGCGGCCGCCGTCCCGGCCCCGTCGCTGGCGCCAGCGGCCGAAGTCGCGGACGACGACCTCGACGGCGCCGTCGTCGCGACGAGCCTCGATGTCCACCGTCCCGGCGCTCGGGCCGTAGGCGTGGCGGATCGCGTTCGAGCAGGCCTCGGCGCAGGCGAGCACGAGATCGTTCGTGTCCTCGAGCTCGACGCCGATGCCTCGGAGCCAGCCCCCGAGCGCTCGCCGCATCCTCCTCAGCTCGGCCGGCTCCGC
Organism: Actinomycetota bacterium; assembly: GCA_035272825.1. Classification (GTDB taxonomy): domain Bacteria; phylum Actinomycetota; class UBA4738; order UBA4738; family HRBIN12; genus DASSJM01. The sequence goes on along the minus strand of DATEQE010000236.1, from coordinate 8,738 downwards.
CGGCATCCGGAGCCGGAAGGCCTCGTCCCGCACGCGCAGCCGCTCCATCGCGAGGAGCGCGATGTCGTCGGCGGCCTCGCTGGGGACCAACGCGTTGATCAGCTCGCGACACACGGGCTCGACCGGCCGTCCCCGTTCACTGCTTGCGGCCGCGAGCAGGCGCTCCAATCCCTCCTCGAGCGCGAGGTCCCGCCGATCGATGAGGCCGTCGGTATACAGGACGACCTTGGCCGCGGGATCGACGTCGACGACGACCTCCCTGTACGCCCAGCCCGCGGCCACGCCGATCGGTGGCTGCTTGGGAAGCTCGAGGTACCTGGCTCCCTCGGCGTCGATCGCGATCGGTGGGGGGTGGCCGGCGCCGACGAAGCGGACGGCGCCCGACGCAGGTCGACCTCCGCGTACGTCATCGTGGCGATCTCGTCGGGCGCGACCACTCGGAGCACCGAGTCGGCGTGCGCGACGATGTCGGCCGGCTGGTGCCCCTCCAGCGCGTAGGCGCGCACCGCCATCCGGAGCTGCCCCATCACGCTCGCCGCCTCGAGCCCGCGCCCGGCGACGTCGCCGATCACCAGCCCGACCCTCCCGCCGGCCAGCGGGATCACGTCGTACCAGTCGCCGCCCGCCTTGAAGCCCACCTCGGCCGGCAGGTACCGTGCGGCAAGTGCGAGCCCGTCGACCGTCGGGAGGTCCTGGGGGAGTAGTGCGCGCTGGAGCGTCTCGGCGATCCGGTGCTGGCGGTCGTAGTCGACGCGTTCGGTGACATCCTGGACCACGCCGACCATCCGGACGGGGAAGCCGGCCTCGTCGAAGAACAGACGGCCGCGTCCGAGGAGCGCCCGGAGCTCACCGTCCGGGCGGACGATCCGGTACTCGATGTCGGGCAGCTCTCGTCGCCGCATCGCAAGCGCGGCCTCGAGGTTGCGTTCGATCCGCTGAAGATCTTCCTCGGGCACGAGCTCTACGGCCTTCTCGAACGTCATGGGGAACGCCCCCGGCTCGTAGCCGTGGATCCGGTACAGATCGTCGGACCAGGTGACCGTCCCGGACCCCAGGTCCCACTCCCACCGACCGAGCCTGGCCAGGTCCTGCGCCTCCGCGAGCTCGTGTTCGCTCCGGCGGAGCTTGGTCTCGGTATCGCGCCGCTCGGTGATCTCGTGCCCGAGCTGCTCGTTGGCCTCGACCAGCTGCGACGTGCGCTGGCGGACGCGCCCCTCGAGATCGTCGGCGGCGCGCTGCAGCCGCTCGCGGGCCCGCGTGCGTTCGGAGACGAGGGCGGAGAGGAAGAACGCGGTGAACGCGATCGTCGCGTTGAACAGCTGGAGAGTGAGCATCTCTTCGGTGAGCGACAGGTCGGCGAACCATCCGACCATCCGGCTGGCGGCCCACGCGGCCACGGTCGACACGAGCAGCACCGCCGGCGCCGCGCCGCGGAGCTGGAAACGCCACGCGATCCACCCGACGAGCGGGGGGATCAGGAACAGGAGCTGCCCCGTGTTCCACATCGCGAAGGCGGAGGCACCCAGCAGGAGGGCCAACAGGACCAACGCCTCGGGGAGGCGGCGGAGGCCGAGCTTGGGCTCGACCTGGTTCCAGGTGAGCACGCACATGAGGAACGGCGCCACCACGAGGATCCCCATCGCGTCGCCCGCCCACCAGACGGTCCACGCACCCCAGAACCCGTCGAGCGCGATGCGCGACGACAGCACCAGCGCGGCGCTCCCGATCGTCGCGCTGATCGTCATGCTCAGCAGCGCGCCGAGACCCACGAGCGCCACGACGTCGCGGACGCGATCGATCTGCTGCCGGAACCCGGCCCGCTCGAGCAGCCAGGCCGCCACGATCAGCGCGAGGGTGTTCCCTGCCGCGGTGAGGACGGCCGTGGTGAAGTTCGTGATCGGCAGGTTGACTAGGAACGCCGCGATCGCGACCCCCGGCCACAGGCGCCGGCCGTACCGCAGGAACGCCACCAACGCGAGCCCTGTGGGCGGCCAGAGCGGCGTGATGTTGTCCTCGACGATCGCGAGCCGGAGTCCGAGCCGGGCGGCGGCGTAGTACAGGACCCCGAGCACGAGGATCGCGACGAGGTCGTCGCGGGTGACCGGCGGCACGACGCCGGGTCGATCCCCTCGGATCCCGACCGGGGAGGTCATCAGGCGGCCAGCTTCCACCAGATCACCCAGCGTGCCAATCCCCCGGAGCGGGGGGCCGGCCGTGCCCTCAGGAGAACGCGATCTTCACGAGGAAGACGTCCCGGTCACCCGCGTTCGACTGGCCCTCGAACGCCCCGTGCGTGGTCCCGACGGCGACCACGCCCTTGGGGTCCGAGGCCATCCCGTAGACCGCGTCGTAGTCCGCCGTGCCGAACTGCTGTGTCCAGACCTCGGTGCCGTTCGGCAGGTACTTGCGGAGGAAGCCGTCGCTCTCTCCCAGTGGGGTGCCGTCGGAGAGTTCGCCGGTCGTGGAGCCGGCGACGTACAGACCCTTGCCCGCGATCGAGAGCGCCGTCGCCTGGTCGTCGGTCGCGCTCCCGAACTGCTTGAGCCACCACAGGGCGCCGCCCACGAGCTTGCCGATCACCGCGTCGAACCCGCCGGCCGGCGGCTCGTGCAGGAACGTCCCCGAGGTCCACCCGGCGAAATACACCCCCTCGGCGCGCGGGACGATCGACGTGATCGCGTCGGTGTCCGACGCGCCGAGCGGGTAGCTCCACGCCGGCCGACCGCGCCCATCGAACCCCGCGACGAACCCGTCCTGGTCCCCGACCGTGTGACGCAGGCCCTCCGTGGTCCCCGCGAGGAACACCTGGCCCTGGCGCGACGCGACCGAGAGGCCCCGGTCCTCGCCGTCCCCGCCGAAGACCCTCGTCCAGCTCTGGAGACCGTCGGTGTCGAGCCGCATCACGAACGCATCGGACGGCCCGTCGAGCCGTTGCCGATCGAGCGGCCCGCGCGTCGTGCCGGCGAGGAGGATCGCATCCGCGCTGGCCGAGACCGCGGCGCCCTCGTCGTCGCGGTGCGTACCGAACTGCTTCACCCACACCAGCCTGCCGCGTGCGTTGAACCGGGCGACGAACGCGTCGGTCCCGCCTCCCGCCTTCTGCTTGGGGAACCGCCCGTCGGTCGAACCCGCGACGTAGATGTCGGTACCCGAGACCGAGATCGCGAGCGCCTGATCGGTCCCGTTCGTGCCGAACTGCCGGGTCCACAGCTCGTCGCCGTCCGCGTCGTACCGGGTGAGGAACGCGTCGAAGCGGTGGTGGTACGGCTGCCCGTCGAGCGAGAAGTTCGTGAAACCGGCGGCGTACGAGCCACCCTCACCGTCCGGCGCGGCGGCGTTCGCGAGGTCGTACCGCTGCGTCCCGAACTGCCGCACCCACCGGATCGTGCTCGTGGCGTCGACCGAGCCGCAGTGGACGTTCGCGACCAGGCAGTCCGCGACGAGCTGATCGAGACGTTCCTGGTCCCACGTGTTCCAGAAGTCCGCGTGCATCGAGTACCAGGGGCCGCTCGAGAGCTGGAACGCGAGCGTCCCGTCGAGCCCGAGCGGGTTCATCACGCCGTAATGCACGCGTTCGCTCAGCTTGGGGATGACGTTGCCGAACCCCGACGGGCACGCGCCACCCTCCGGGTACGTGACGTCCTCCGGGCGGAGGCCGGTGCCGTTCCAGCAGCTCGGGAAGTCGATCGACGCGACGATCCCGTCGACGAACCCGTACTGGGCCCACGGTCTGCAGTCGTACGGCGAGTCCCGGTGCGGGGTGGACACGCTCGTGGTCTGCCCGCAGCTCCACGACACGTGCGGGTTCTCGCTGGGCGATTGGGCCTCCTTGTTGCCGCCCACCATCTGCAGTCCCGCGGGGATCGTCCCGGGCGTCCCGGTGCCCGAACCCAGGTAGTAGATGCGCATGACGCCGGGCTTGAGCCGCACGCCGTTCAGGAAGCCCGCGGGGGCCCAGTAGCCGGCCGTGTCGCCCGGGACGCGGCAGGTGGTCTCGCCGGCGAGCATCGTCTCGAACGTCGAGGATGCGTTCACGCCCGTGTTGCCGAAGAAATCGTGCAGGTGGGATGCGCCCGGCTGGCCCGGGAACACGATCGGGTCGTCGGGCAGCGAATGCGAGTACCCGCACCTCAGCACGAACTGACCGGCCTGCGCCGCCTGCGCCGGGGGAACGGACAGACCGAGCAGCATCACCACAGGAACGAGGATCGGGACCCAGTGCTTCATCCGCAAGGGCCGGGCGCTACCCACGCGCGGGGACGGGCCGAGGCACCTCACGCGGGTTGCGCGTTGGTCGGGTACCGCCAGCGGTCCTGTGAGGGCACCGGGACGTTCGAGCCGGGCGCGGGGAACGGCTCCCGCAAGGTGAAGGCGTCCGAGGACGGACCGCGTTCGCGCAGGGTTGTGAGACGCCGCTCGGCCTCCTTGACGGTGGGCGTGGCGCCCGCCGGGATCCACCACAGCGCCAGGTGAGCCTCGGCCATCTGCTCGAACCAGTCGCGCCGGCGCCGAAGGACCTCGGCGTGTCGGGAGGTGAAGACGAACACCCCGAGCGCCTCGATCGTCTCCCAGACCGACAGGTTCACGAGGATCCGGTCGTCGCCGAACGCGCGGATCCCGGTCGCGTCGCCCGTCTCGCCCTGGAGCCTCCACACGAACCCCGGGCTCCCGTCTGCGAGCGCGTTGATCGGCCCGAGCATCGCGACGAAGTCCTCGAGCCCGGGGGCATCGAGCGGCGCCCGCGGCAGCGCGATGTTGACCTGGGCGACGTGCCAGTCCGTGGAGCTCATCGGTGGAGGATAGCCTCCCGTTGGCCCGCGCACGGTTTGCCCACCGACGACCGCCGTCGGATGATGACGGGAACGCACGGGCGCAGCACGGCCCAGAAGCACGGCGATGACCCGCGGCCAAGAAGCACGGTCAAGAAGCACGGCCAAGAAGCCACGGCCAAGAAGCACGGTCAAGAAGCACGGCCAAGAAGCAGGGAAGGAGTTCGAACGCCATGAGGACCCTCATCAAGGGCGGCACGGTCGTGACCGCCACCGAGACCACGAAGGCCGACGTCGTGATCGAGGACGAGCGGGTGGCCGCGATCGGCGTGGGGATGCCGGTCCAGGCCGACGTCGAGATCGATGCCACCGATCGGTACGTGATGCCGGGCGGCGTCGACGTCCATACCCACATGGACCTGCCGTTCGGCGGCAGCTTCTGTTCTGACGACTTCGAGACCGGAACACGGGCGGCCGCGTTCGGCGGGACGACCACGATCGTGGACTTCGCGCTCCAGGACTACGGGGAGGGCCTCCGGCAGGGTCTCGACCGCTGGCACGAGAAGGCGAAGAAGGCCACCACCGACTACGGGTTCCACATGATCATCCGTGAGGTCAACGACCAGGTCCTGGCGGAGATGGACGAGCTCGTGGGCGAGGGCGTGACCTCGTTCAAGCTCTTCATGGCGTACCCGGGCGTGTTCATGCTCGACGACGCGTCGATCTTCCGGGCGATGCGCCAGGCCGGCGACTCGGGAGCGCTGATCATGATGCACGCGGAGAACGGCGGACCGATCGACGTGCTCGTGCGGCAGTTCTTGGACGAGGGCAAGACCGAGCCGCTCAGCCACGGCCTCACCCGCCCGTCCGTGATGGAGGGCGAGGCCGTCCACCGCGTGTTCAAGCTCGCCGAGCTCGCCGGGACCCCCGCCTACATCGTCCACCTGTCCTCGCGCGACGCGCTGAACGCGGTCCGCGAGGCGCGGGACCGGGGCATGCCCGCGTTCGCCGAGACCTGCCCACAGTACCTGTACCTGTCGCTCGACGACATGGGTCGGCCGGGGTTCGAGGGCGCGAAGTTCGTGTGCTCGCCGCCGCTCCGGCCGGCCGACCACCAGGAGGAGCTGTGGAAGGGCCTGCGCGGCGACGACCTGCAGATCGTCTCGACCGACCACGCGCCCTTCAACTACGTGGGGCAGAAGGATCTGGGCAAGGACGACTTCTCCAAGATCCCCAACGGTCTCCCCTCGGTGGAGGACCGATTCACCCTCCTGTACGGGGGCGTCGAGGCCGGCCACATCGCGTTGAACCGGTTCGTCGAGATCGTGGCGACGGCGCCGGCCAAGATGTTCGGCCTGTACCCGCGCAAGGGCACGATCTCGCCGGGTTCGGACGCGGACGTCGTGGTGTTCGACCCGCGCGTCGAGCGCGAGATCTCCGCGAAGACCCACCACATGAACGTCGACTACTCCGCGTACGAGGGCCGGAAGGTGCGCGGTCTGCCCGAGGTCGTGCTCCAACGGGGGCAGGTACTCGTGCAGGACGGGACCTTCCACGGCAAGCCCGGCCAGGGGCGGTTCCTGCCGAGGAGCCGGATCTCGGTCTGACGGCGGCAATCAGAGCTGGGCGGATCTGCGCGGGTCGGCGGCGCCGATGAGGAACGTTCACCCGGCAGCGGCGTGGTTGGTTCGAAGCGAGGCCGCGGCGTGGCGTACCGTAGGACACCGAAGCCCGACCGGGAGTTCGCGCGATCCGATGACGGCCGAGGTCCACATCCTGAGTGAGGGCTACCTCAGCGACGGCGGCGACCGGGTGGGCTCGACGGTCGGGTTCGCGCGGGACGGCGGCGTGCTCGTGGTGATCGATCCGGGTCTCGTCTCGGGACGCGACGCGATCCTGCGACCGCTCGCCGAGCTCGAGCTCGCACCCGAGCAGATCACCGACGTGGTGCTCTCGCACCACCATCCCGACCACACGCTGAACGCGGCGCTGTTCCCGAACGCGAGGTTCCACGACCACTGGGCCTGGTACCGCGACGACCTGTGGGTCGACCGGCCCGCGGAGGGGTTCGAGCTGTCCCCGTCGATCCGCCTGATCGAGACGCCCGGGCATTCCCCGCAGGACGTCTCGACGCTCGTGGACACGGACGGCGGGCTCGTGGTGTTCACGCATCTGTGGTGGACCGCGACGTTCCCCCTGGAGGATCCGTTCGCCCCCGACCCGGCCGTGCTCCACGAGAACCGCGCCCGCGTGCTCTCGCTCCGAGGGCTGCGCACGATCGTGCCGGGGCACGGGGCGCCGTTCGAGCCGGGGCCGGACACGCCTCGCTAGCGAACGCTCAGGCGCGGCCGAGCGCCGCGGCGATCGCGGCGATGTCCTCGGGCGTCGTCCCGCAGCACCCGCCGATCATCGACGCGCCGGCTTCCTTCCACGCGAGCGGCCGCAGCGGGGGCCGGGCGTCCTGCCGCGGAGGGTCGGTCCAGGTCTTGCGCATCGGGTCCCAGAACGAGCCCCGGTTCGGGTAGCAGACGACCCGTTCGTCGGTCGTCGCCGAGATCGTCTCGACCAGCCGCTCGACGTGCAGCGGCGAGGTGCAGTTGACACCGACGGCGATCACGCTCGGCGCGGCCGCCACGATCTCGACGGCCGAGGCGATCGGGGTGCCGTCGCAGACGTGTCCCCCGTCGCGGCAGCTGAAGCTGACCCACGCGGGGATCTCGGGCACCCGCTCGAGCGCGCGGGCCAGGGCGCCGGCCTCGACGAACGAGGGGATCGTCTCCACCGCGAACACGTCGGGCTCGGCCTCGGCGAGCGCCTCGATCCGCGGCACGTGGAACTCGACGAGCTCTTCCTCGTTGCGGTCGTAGTCGCCCGTGTACTCGGCGCCGTTGCCGAGCATCGCGCCGTACGGCCCGACCGACGCCGCGACGATCTGATCCGGGCGCGCGGCCTCCCGCGCCAACTCGACGCTCCTTTGCATGAGCTTTGCCGCCTCGTCGCGTTCGATCCCACGGCCGGCGAGCCCCTCGAACGTCGCCTGGTAGCTCGCCGAGATCGCGACGTCCGCCCCGGCCTCGAAGTACGCCTCGTGCACCGCGCGGATCGCGTCGGGGTCCTCGACGAGGACTTTCGCGGACCAGAGCGGGTCCCTCAGGTCGGCCCCGCGACGCTCGAGCTCGGTGGCCAGTCCGCCGTCGAGCACGATGATGTTCCCCGACCCGAGGATGCGATCGAACGGGTTCCCCATCGGTCTCAGCCTACCGGTGGGTGGTGCACCACTCCGTCCTAGCTCGGGGGCGAGGCACGAAAGGTTGCCTCGAGCCCGGCGATCAACTGCTCCAGCTCGGCGTCGGACAAGCGCGCTGCCGGTTGCAGGAGCCGGTAGTACCAGGGCGGCATCGAGCCTTCGTGGATCGCCTCCGACACCTCATCGGTCTCCTGTGGGCGGTTCCACTCGGAGAAGTTGAGCGTCGCCCGCCCCTCGTCGACGTCGTGCTGCGTGAGCCAGGAGAAGGGCGCGACGCTCGTGTACCACGGCCACTCGGTCTCGTTGCTGTGGCAGTCGAAGCAGGCGGCCGCGGCAAGCTCGCGAGTGGCGGGCGAGTCCCACGCCGGTTCCGCAACGACGGGTGGGTTGGTGTGGTCGCGGCCGTACGGGATCAGCTGGATCAGCAGGAACGCGCCGACCAGCGCTACGACCCCGAACCGGAGCATCCGTCGGATGGTCACGGTCATCATGATGACGGTGACACGCGGGGGCGGGCCAGGCCGGATGGCCCCCGTCGGGCGGGACCGTCCGGGCCGGCCGATGGGGTTTGACCGGCGCCCGGCGGGGGCGGAGTATCCCGAGCCGACGGAGGAGGTCGGACGTGCTGGGGATCAGCGTGTACATGCTCGTCTTCCGGGTGATCCACGTGATGCTGGCGATCGCGTGGGGTGGGGCGCTGTTCCTGTTGGTGGTCTTCCTGC
>DATEQE010000235.1:0-8718 GCA_035272825.1 Actinomycetota bacterium | reverse complement strand
GGCCGGATCGTGTGGATCCACGACGAGGCCGTGCTGATCCGCGAGGAGGACGGCGCCCCGCTCTACTGGCAGGGCGTGATGTACGAGACGGTGGAACGCCCTGCCGCGCTCGATCGGCTCCAGGAGGCGGAGCAGCGTTACCGAGCGCTCGTCGAACAGACGCCGGTCGTGACCTACATCGACCCGCATCGGCCGGACCACACGAGCGCGTACTTCAGCCCGCAGGTCGAGACCCTGCTCGGCTACACTCCGGACGAGCTGACCCGCGACATCCCCTTGTGGCCCGAGCTGGTGCACCCCGACGATCGCGAACGGATCCTCGGCGCCTCGATGCTCGCCGAGAACACGAGCGGCACGTACGACGTCGAGTACCGGATGATCGCGAAGGACGGCCGCGTCGTCTGGGTGCACGACCAGGCGGTGCTGATCCGAGACGAGCAGGGCACACCGAGATTCTGGCAGGGTGCGTGGATCGACTTGACCGAGCAGAAGCGCGCGGCCGAGCTCGAACGCGCGCTCCAGGCCGAGCGCGCGGAGGCCGCCGAGCTCCGCGCGATCGACGAGCTCAAGACGACGTTCCTGCAGGCCGTCTCGCACGACCTGCGGACGCCGCTCGCCGCGATCCTCGGGCTCGCCGTGACCTTGGAGAGCCAGACGGACCTCGGGTCGGACGAGGCCCACGATCTCGCGTCGCGCATCTCGATGAACGCTCGCAAGCTCGACCGGATCGTCTCGGACCTGTTGGATCTCGACCGGATCTCGCGCGGGATCCTCGAGCCGAACCTCCGCGCAACCGATCTCGATGAGCTCGTCCGGCGCGTCGTGACCGAATCCGACCTGCTCGCCGAGCACCCGACGGAGCTGGACCTCGAACCGGTGACGATCGAGGCAGACGCCGCGAAGATCGAGCGCATCTTCGAGAACCTGCTCTCGAACGCCGCCCGCCACACCCCCGCGGGTTCGAAGGTCTGGATCCGCGTCGGCCCCGAGGCTGGCGGTGCCTTGTTGGTCGTCGAGGACGACGGCCCTGGGGTGCCACCCGAGCACCGCGAGGACATCTTCCAGCCCTTCGGTCAGGGCGCCGGCGCGCCCGAACACTCCCCCGGCGTCGGGATCGGCCTGGCCGTCGTCTCCCGCTTCGCCGAGCTCCACGGGGGCCGCGCGTGGGTAGAGGAGCGGGTGGGCGGCGGCGCGTCGTTCAAGGTCTTCCTGCCCGGCAAGCGTTCGCGCGGCGCCTGAGGCCCGGCCCCTCGAACCAGATCAACCCGCCGCGACGCGCTCCTTCTCCTCGGTGTCGGCGGCGAGCCACGAGTACGCCTCTTCCTCCTGCGCGAAATGCAGCCGCAGGATCGCGTGCAGGCCGTACAGGACGCGGCGGAGGTCGACGAGGTCCTCGGCGGTCGGCCCCTCGGGCGGCAGGTCGGAAAGGAGATGACCGAACACGCGGGCCAGGTGCTCGATCTCCATGTGCGCGCGTTCCATCGTCCCCATCGGGTCCTCGCCCCCCATGAGCTTCGCGACCACCGGGTAGACGGCCGCCTCCTCTTCCTCCTCGTGCTGCACGAGCCGCTCGAGCAGGAACCACCGAACCTGCTCGAGCTCCGCCATCGCCTGGTCGGCCGTGTAGGTCTCGAGACGGTCGGCCACGGTCCGGATCCGCTGCAGGTGGGGGGCGAACTCCTGGTGCTCTGCGCGGAACCGCTCGCCGACGTTGGAACCGGGACCGCTACGCTGGCGGGTCTGGCGGTCCGGACGGAGCGCCCGGAGCGCGTTCAGGATCACCGCGACATCGATCGCCTCCTGCACGATCGCGCCCCCGACCGGCAACAGCAGCCCGAACGCGCCGAACAGCATCCCGACGAACGACAGCCCCATCCCGATCAGGACGCTCTGCACCGCGATCCCGCGCGAACGACGCGCGATCCGCATCGCCTCGGCGACGCGGTCGAGCCGATCGACGACCAGGACAACGTCGGCCGCCTCGGACGAGGCCGTGGCGCCCCGGGCGCCCATCGCGACGCCCACGTCGGCGGCGGCGAGCGCCGGCGCGTCGTTCACACCATCGCCCACCATGATCGTCATGCCGAACTCGGCCTCGGCCTTGACCGCGTCCACCTTGTCCGCCGGGTCGCGCTCGGACAGGATCCGGTCCACCCCGATCGAGATGCCGACGGATTCGGCCACGTCGGGGTGATCGCCCGTGACCATGACGACGCGTTCGATCCCGGCCCGGCGGAGCGTCCGGATCACCCTCGGCGTGTCGGGTCGGATCGGGTCCTCAAGGACCAGCGCGCCGGCGATGTGCCCATCGATCGAGATCATCACGCACAACGATCCCTCCATCGCGCTGCGCCGCCGGACGTCGCGGGCGGGCGCCGGAAGCGGCTCGCCGTGTGCGACCCACGAGGTCTTGCCGAGCGCCACGTCGTGTCCCTCGACCGCACCACGGATCCCGGCGCCAGGTTCTTCGCTCACGTCCTCGGGGAACGCGAGCTCGAGCCCCCGATGGCGCGCCGCTGCGACGATCGCGGTCGCGAGCACGTGCGGCGAGACCTGGTCGAGCGACGCGCCGAGCCGCAGCACCTCGTCCGGTTCGAGATCGCCGAACGCCGTGATCTCGGCGACCTCGGGGGTCCCCATGGTCAGCGTCCCGGTCTTGTCGAACAGCAGGACCCGGCCGCGGGCCAGTGCTTCGAGCGCGCCGCCGCCCTTCACGATGATCCCGCGCTTGGCCGCCCTCGAGATCCCCGCGACGATCGCGATCGGCGCGGCGAGGAGCAGCGGACATGGCGTCGCGACCACGAGCACCGACAGCGCACGCACCGGGTCTCCGCTGATCGCCCACGCGAACCCCGCGACCCCCAAGGTCACTGGGATGAAGATCATCGCGTACCGGTCGGCCAGGCGGACGAACGGTGCCTTCTCCTTCTGGGCCTGCTCGACCAGCCGGACGATGCCGGCGTAGGTGCTCTGATCGGCGCTCGCGACCGCGCGCAGGTCGAACGCCGCACCCGCGTTGACCGCTCCCGAACGGATCTGCTCGCCCTCGCTGCGTTCGACCGGCCGTGACTCGCCCGTGAGCGCGGACTCGTCGAGGACCCCGATCCCCGAGACGAGCAGGCCGTCGACCGGCACGACCTCGCCGTGCTTGACCATCAATCGGTCGCCCGGACGCACCTCCCCGATCGGAACCGAGGTCAGCGAGCCGTCCTGGTACCGGTGGGCGGTGCGCGGTGCGCGTTCGAGCAGCGCGGAGAGCTCCCGGTGCGCCCGGGCGTCGGCGAAGTCCTCGAGCGCGCGCCCCGTCGCGAGCATGAACGCGATGACCGCGCCGGCGAGGTACTCCTCCAGCGCGAGCGCGCCGCCCATCGCGAGCAAGGCGATCAGGTCCACGCCGGGCTGGCGGCGCAGCAGGCCGCTCAGGACCTCCCAGGCGATCGGCACGATCCCGATCGCGGTCGTGAGCCCCCAGACGAGGTTCGCGGCGTCGGGGTCGTCCGCACCCCAGCGCAGGATAGCGCCGAGCGTGATGCCAACCACCGATAGCACCAGGAAGACCGTGCTCGGCGTCACCCAGCGGCGTCTCACGGCATCGCCCTCAGGTCCGCCACAGCCGCGAGCGGACGTGCGACATGAGCTCCACGTCCTCGGTCGCCATGTGCAGCTCGTAGGAGAGCTCGTCGCCTCGGACCTCGATCCGGCGCCGGAGCTGCGTGACGGGCGTGGCCGTCGGGGTGATCGACACCGCGGTCGACGCCAGCTCCAGAACGCCGCCGTCGACAGTCCCGACGGCCACCTCGGTGATCCCGATCGGGTGGGCAAGCACGAGCTCGACGACGCCCCGGCCCGAGGGCCGCAGGAACCCGCGTTCGAAGTGGATCGGCGCACCGTCGCCGAGCGACCACGAGCGCTGCGAGTACAACAGGAACGGATCGCCGACGTGCTCGAACGACACGTCCTCGGCGTAGTCGAACGGCCCGCCGGGCGGCCAGACCCCTTCCCCCGATCCGCTCCAGCTCCCGAGCAGGAACGCGAGCTCGGCGAGATCATCGTGGAGCGTGGACGGTGTCGCCATCGGCCGACGCCCCGATCCCGTCGAGTCCGGCTGCCGTGCCTCCATCGCCCCGACGCTACCATGCGCCCGTCGTCCGACCGGGTTGGTAGCGTGTCGCGGATGCCGACCGTCGCGCGCTTCAACGTCACACCGGTCAAGTCGACCGCGATGCACCATCCCGACCGGATCCGGCTCGACGATCCGGGAGCGGCCGGCGACCGCCTCTTCTTCTTCGTCGACGCGTCCGGCAAGCGGTTCTCCGGCGCGACCAAGGCGCCGATCCTCCCGATCCGTGCGACGTACGATGAGGACGCCGACGCGCTCGAGCTCCGACTCCCGAACGGGGTGGTTGTGTCCGGGGCGGCGGAGCCCGGCGGCGAGGCGCTCGAGGTCGACTTCTACGGACGCGTGGTGGCCGCGCACATCGTCGACGGCGACTTCAGCGAGGCCCTGAGCGCGTACGCGGGTCACGAGGTCCGGCTCGCGCGGCCCGACCGGCCCGGCGACGCGATCGATGTTCGCCCGGTCACGCTGGTATCCCTCGAGTCGGTGGCCGAACTCGCGCGCGCCGGCGCGCACGACGGCGCGCACGACGGCCCGCTCGATGCCGGCCGATTCCGGATGACGATCGAGATCGAGGGGGTCTCGGCGCCGCACGAGGAGGACACCTGGGCGGGGTGGCGGGTCCGGGTCGGGGACGCGGTCATCCGCGTCGGCGACCCCGTCCCGCGCTGCGTGGTCACGACGCTCGACCCGGGCACCGGCCTGCGCGACTTCCCGACGCTGCGGGTCATCCGCGACTACCGGGGCATCAACGCGGAACGGCAGCTCGAGTTCGGCGTCTACGCGGACGTCGTCGAGCCGGGTGAGGTCTCGATCGGCGACCCCGTCGAACCCCTCCCGTGACACGAGGCTCGCCGGCTGACTCGAACTCGTCCGGGTCTGAGCGTCTACACCCACGCGTGGCAGACGATCGCTCCCTGCCACAGCTTCGTCGTGACGGGCGGGCCGATCCCGGTCCGCGCACGCACCTGGGCCGAGAGCCGGTGCCGGAGTAGCGTCGGCCTGTCGACGACCTCGACGCGTTCGAAGCCGGCGGCCCGAAGCATCCCCACGACCGCGGCGGGGTTCGGGCCCCACCAGTTGGTGGGATCGCGGTTGGCCTCCGAGCCCTCGTAGAACGCCATCGCGGGCTTGGGCCACCAGGTCATGTCGACGAACGTGCTCATGATCAGGCGTTCCTGCGTCACGCTCCGCACCTTCTCGAGGGCGAGCATCGGATGCCTCATGTGGTACAGGATCCCGAGCATCAGCACGACGTCGAACGTGCCGAGGGTCTCGGGCGATAGGTCGAGCACGTCGATCTCGCGGTCCTCGACCCTCGAGCCCAGCGCACGCCGCGCCAGCTCGAACCCGTCCTTGGTCCCCCACCCGCCGCCACCCCAACAGAAGGAATCGGTCGCCAGGACGCGTTCGGCGCCGCGGCGCTCGGCTTCGAACGAGAAGAATCCGTCCCAGGCGCCGATGTCGAGAACACTCTTCCCGCTGAGGTCCTCGGGCAGATGGATCTTCGGCAGGCGGAGCGAGCTGTTGTCGACTCCTGGCGTGACGATGCCGTCCCCGAGCGGGATCGAGTGATACCAGTTGACCTTGGCGATCTCGGTCTGGAGTTCCTCGGTCTCCACGGTCAGCTCCGATGCCTCCGGTGGACCGGTGGGCCCATCACGCCACTGTATGACGGGAGGCGGAGGCCCGCGACGCGAGGTCCCGCAGCATGTTCTTGTATCGACTCCACCCAGAGGGCATGCGGACCCGTAGTACGAGCGGATCCGGTCGACGCGATCAACGTCGAGCAGCGTGGCGCATTCAGCGTGGAGGTACCGTTATCGGGAGCCCGCGCCTCACGACGATCGGGTGATCTGAACGAGACTTTCGACCGCGCAGTTGCACCCTTCGGCCGATGTCTCTGCTCCCGCAGATGACTTACGGTCTCCGCATGACGCCCCAAGTCGAGCCCTCTCGTCCCCCCGGAGCGACGGTTCCACCAGGATCCTCTTCGCGACGAGTGGGCACTCGGAGTTCGTTCGCGGGGACCACGGCACTCGGGGTGGCTCTACTCCGTGTGCGATTGCGGGGTTTCATCGTGGGCGCGGCGCTGGAGGATTCGGCGCGGGCTTTCCCCCTAGCATCCGCGCCCGCTCCGGAGGGTTGGGGACTGGGGAGAAGCTCCAGTTCCTAACCCCACGGCTTCTCTCTTCAGTCAGGTCTTCGCCTGACAACCCTATCCCACTGGCCGCCCCATCAAGAGGTTGAGCAGGAAGAAGGAGCCAACCGCCACGAAGCCGATCAGTCCGCGCCAGATCCCAGTTCTCACTCTGTCCGACAGGTGCTGCCACCGACTCAAGCCTCGCTCCCACCATCTGTCTTCGCCAAGTCCGAGTAGGTCTTCCATGATGCTCCCCCAATCCAGATAGCGTCCTCTTGAGTATCGACGAGGACGCTTGACTACTTCAGTCCTTCGGAGGCCAACCCATGAGGATGGAATTGCCTAGACTGGGACCGCGGGTTGGGATGGGCTCGCCCGCCCAAACCTTGAAGCGACCAATCTGTGGGCGGGACTCAGGAAGGCTACGGCCGGAAGATGAGCGAGGGCGCCTTCGTTCATAGGCATCGTCGCCGGCGAGGTGAAGTATCGCGCCATGACGTACTCCTCGGCCCCGAACCGGTGCAGGTAGTCGTCCCACACGTCCGCGATCACTTCGTCCGGCGTGAGCATGACCTTCGTGTCAATCTCTATCCGGTATCACAGATCGGTTGAAGACCCGATGCCCGGGTTGTGGCCGACACACGGTCAGCGACGCTCACGGTGAAGGCCGACCTCGAACGCGAGCTCGAGGACTTCTCCCTCAACCTCCACGACGTGCGGGCTCGACGTTCACTGGGTGTCCGGTCTCGCGTCGCTCCCGGCCACTGGGCGCACCGGGAGCCCGCGCCGTAGGCGAGCCGAACCTCTCGGACCACTCCCGGTCGGCCGGGATCTGGATGACAAGTATCACGGCCAGGTAAGCGCACGGACGTCGGCCTTCGCGTTCGCACGTCCCCCAAACGCCCAGGGACCCCCGGCCCGGGCTCAAGTCACGCGTGCTCAGAGGAAGGACCTCGCCCTCAAGTGACGCGGTGAAGGTGTCGAAGGGGCATACGAGCGTGCCCGCTTCACCGACGTGGACATGTCTCAGGCCTTCGGGGGGAGCACAAGTGGAAGGGAGCACGGTCTCGGCCGACCGGCGGCGATTGTTCCTGGCCAGCTTCCTGATGCTGTTCGTGGAGCTGGTCCTGATCCGGTGGCTCGGAGCGCACATCGCGTACCTCTCGTTCTTCTCGAACTTCGTGCTCCTCGGCTCGTTCCTCGGCATCGGTATCGGGTTCCTCGCGGTCAGCCGATCGGACTGGTTCCGGAGGGCCCCCATCTGGCTCGGGGCCCTCGTCTTCATGTCGGCCGTGTTCCCGGTCACGATCGACCGCAGTGGAAGCGGCCTCATTTTCTTCGGCGGGTTTCAGGCTCGTGGCCTGCCGATCTGGATCTCGTTGCCGATCGTCTTCGCGGCGGTCGCCGCGACCATGGCGGCCATCGCGCAGGGTGTCGCGCGGCTGTTCCAGCGATTCCCGCCGCTTGAGGCCTATCGACTGGATGTGCTGGGCAGCGTGACCGGCATCGCTGGGTTCGCCACGCTGTCGTTCATCGGAGCCCCGCCGGTCGTCTGGGGGGCCGTCATCGTTGGGCTGTTCGTGTTTCTCCTCAGACCATCCCTCAGGATCGAACACGCCGTTGCGATTGGCCTCCTCGTCGGCGCTTTCGCAATGGAGGCGCTCGCCGACTCCGTGGTGTGGTCCCCCTACTACCGGATCACCTGGACGCAGACCGACGAGGGGACGCAAGTAGTCGTCAACGGGATCCCTCATCAGGCCGTCACAACGACCGAAGCACGTCGGACCGCGGATCCCACGTATTTCCTGCCCTACGAGCGGGCGGTTGAACCTCCGGAGCGGGTGCTTGTCATCGGTGCCGGAACCGGCGCCGACGTTGCCATCGCGCTGGCCGAGGGCGTGGGGCAGGTCGATGCGGTCGAGATCGACCCGGAACTGTATGAGCTAGGACGCAGGGTGAACCCAGAGCGGCCATACGAGGATCCGCGCGTGCGGGTGATCATCGACGACGGCCGTGCTTTCCTTGAACGGTCGGACGATCGCTACGACCTGATCCTCTTTGCGCTGACCGACTCCCTCACGCTCGTCTCCGGGCAGTCATCGCTCCGGTTGGAGAGCTACCTCTTCACCCGGGAGGCCATGGAGGTGGCCCGCGATCACTTGACCCCCGATGGCGTTTTCGCCATGTACAACTACTACCGTTACCCGTGGCTCGCGGACCGCCTCGCAAACACACTAGATGAGGTGTATGGGCATCCTCCCTGCTTCGACTCCACGCGGCGGATCGGCTATCTGGCCCTGATCACGATCGGTCGCGATCCGAGTTCAGTCAACTGCGCCGAGGTCTGGGCCCCGACGGCGGGTCCGCCCGCTGCCCCAGCCACCGACAACCACCCGTTCGTCTATCTGCGCGAGGCCACCATCCCGAGCCTCTATCTGGTGTCCATCGCGCTTATCCT
>DATEQE010000234.1:0-2626 GCA_035272825.1 Actinomycetota bacterium | reverse complement strand
GGAGCACGTCGGAGACCTCGCCGAGGGTCGCCCGCGCGCGCAGGGCGACCTTCATGGGTGGGAGCAGGTTGTCGGTGCAGCGGGCCGCCGTCTCGACCTCCTCGAGCGCCCGGTCCACCGCAACCTGATCGCGCGATGCCCGGAGCGCACGGAGCCGCGCGACCTGCCTCGCGACCTCTTCCAGGCCGATCGTTTGGATCCGGACCGGCTGCTCGTCGGCATCCTCGAACCCGTTCACCCCGACGACCACGCGTTGGCCGGACTCGATCCCCTGCTGGATCCGGAACGCTGCCTCGGCGATCTCGTCCTGGTAGAACCCGGCCTCGATCGCCTCGACCGCGCCCCCCATCCGATCGATCCTGTCGAGGTAGTCCAACGCGCGTGCCTCGACCTCGTTCGTGAGCGACTCGACGTAGTACGAGCCCCCGAGCGGATCCACGGTGTGCGTCACCCCCGTCTCGTGCCCGATCACCTGCTGGGTCCGAAGGGCGATCTTCGCGGCCTGCTCCGTCGGCAGCGCGAGGGCCTCGTCGAACGAGTTCGTGTGCAGCGACTGCGTCCCGCCGAGGACCGCGGCGAGCGCCTCGAGCGCGGTCCGCACGATGTTGTTCTGCGGCTGCTGGGCGGTGAGCGTCGCTCCGCCCGTCTGGGTGTGGAATCGCAGCATCAGGCTCCGCGGGTCCTTCGCGCCGAACCGCTCGGCCATGATCGTGGCCCACATCCGGCGGGCGGCCCGGAACTTGGCGATCTCCTCGAAGAAGTTCATGTGGCACGCGAAGAAGAACGAGACCCGCGGCGCGAACCCGTCCACCTCCAGCCCCGCGTCGATCGCCGCCTCGACATAGGCGATGCCGTCCGCGAGGGTGAAGGCCACCTCCTGCACCGCGGTCGCGCCCGCCTCACGCATGTGGTACCCGCTCACCGAGATCGTGTTCCACCGTGGGATCGTCCGGCCGCAGTACGCGAACAGATCGGTGATCAGGCGCATCGAGGGCCTCGGCGGATAGATGTAGGTCCCGCGGGCGGCGTACTCCTTCAGCAGGTCGTTCTGCACGGTCCCGTTCAGCGCCGACGCCTCGATCCCCCGCTCCTCGGCCACGAGCTCGTACAGCAGGAGCAGGATCGGCGCGGTCGCGTTGATCGTCATCGACGTCGAGACCGCGTCGAGCGGGATCCGGTCCAGCAACCGGAACATGTCCTCGATCGAGTCGATCGCGACGCCGGTCTTGCCCACCTCGCCCTCGGCGCGGGGGTGGTCCGAGTCCAGGCCCATCTGCGTCGGCAGGTCGAACGCGACCGAGAGCCCAGTCTGCCCGTGATCGAGCAGGTATCGGAACCGCTGGTTGGTCTCGTCGGCCGTGGCCATCCCGGCGTACTGGCGCATCGTCCACAGGCGGCCGAGGTACATCGACGGGTACACGCCGCGGGTGAACGGCGGTTCGCCGGGCAGGCCGAGGTCCCGTTCGGGATCGAAGCCGCCGAGATCGTCCGGCTCGTAGACGGGCTCGAGGTCGATCCCTGAGTCCGTCGACCGTGGTCCGACGTCGCTCATCGCGAACCCAGGGTAGCCGGTAGGCTCGGGACCGTGGACATCGTCGATCCGCGCATCGAGAACTACATGCGCTCGCTGCTCACCCGCTACGACGAGCCCGTCCTGCTCGAGATGGAGGCGGAGGGCAAGGAGCACGACTTCCCGATCATCGGCCGCCTCGTCGGGGTCACGGTCGAGCTGCTCGCTCGCTCGATCGGCGCGGAGCGGGTGTTCGAGCTCGGATCGGGGTTCGGGTACTCGGCCTACTGGTTCGCGCGGGCGGTCGGGTCCGGCGGCGAGGTCCACGGGACGGACGGCGACCCGGCGAACGAGCCGAAGGCGCTCGACTACCTCTCGCGCGCGGGTCTGGCGGACACGATCCGCTGGCACGTCGGCGACGCGGTCGAGAAACTCGCCGCCATCGAGGGCGAGTTCGACGTCGTCTACAACGACATCGACAAGGTCGGCTACCCGAACGCGTGGCGCGCAGCCCGCGAACGGATCCGCGTGGGAGGGCTGTACCTCTGCGACAACGTGCTGTGGTCCGGCGCGGTCGCCGACCCGGCGGGCGATCACGGACGGGACGCGAAGACCACGAACGCGATCCTCGAGCACAACCGCATGATCGCGGACGACGAGCGCTTCGCCTCCTCGATCGTCCCGACCCGCGACGGCGTGTTCGTCGCCCTTCGCGTGGCGTAGACTCCGCGCGGCTCCGGGGAGGCGTTCGGCGGAGCCGCGTCTAGGCTAGGTGTTCGAGGGCTGATGGCGAAGCGGAAGTCCGACGTTGGGACCCTGTACAAGGGCAGTCCGGGACAGTGGTCCTGGCTGCTGCACCGCATCACCGGCGTCGCCGTGATCCTGTTCCTGTTCGCGCATGTGGTGGACACGGCCGTGGTCGGCTGGGGTCCGGAGGCCTACAACCGCGTCGTCGGCGTGTACCACAACTGGGTGGTCAAGCTGCTCGAGCTCGGCTTGGTCGCCGCGGTGCTGTACCACGCGATCAACGGCGTCAAGATCATGGTCTTCGACTTCTGGCCGTCGAGCGCACGCCACATGAAGGGGATCGCGCTCGCCTCGACGATCGTCTTCGTC
>DATEQE010000233.1:0-4629 GCA_035272825.1 Actinomycetota bacterium | reverse complement strand
GAGCCGGTCTTCTCGAAGATCCTGAAGTTCAGCGCGGCGTAGGCGGCGGCGCCCCCCGTGATCGAGATCAGACGGGCGGTGGCAAGCCGGCGAACGGCGGATCGGGGGGCGGTCATCGGTCGAGTGTCCATCCGCCCCCCGATCCCGTCTACCCGTCTACCCGGGCCGCCACGAGCTCGCCGGCCTCGATCTCGTCGACCGAGGGCTCAACGAGCCGCTCGCGTTCGGCCTTCGCCTCGCGGGTGGACGCGCGCAGCACCGGCACCAGCACCACGGCGCCGATCAGCCCGCACGCGCCACCGATCGCGTACACGGCCCGCGGGCCGAGCGCGGCGACCGCGGGGCCACCCAGGACGAACCCGATCGACAACGCGATGTCGATCATCGCCTCCGACGCGCCCACCACGCGGCTCCGGACCGCGTCGGGCGTCCTGCGCTGCTGGATGCTCCGGTCGGCGATCATGATCACCGCGTCCGCGGCGCCGCAGAGCACCAGCAGCGCGAGGATCGGCGGGAACCACGGCGAGAGCGCGATGCCCGCCGTGGTGGCGCCCATCACGATCGTGCCGAGGATCAGCGCGCGCGCCTCGTTGCGCTCGTGCAGCTTCCGACCCGCGAGCGACCCGATCACGGACCCGGCACCGAATGCGCCGATCATCAACCCGTAGCCAGTCGAGCCCGACCCGAACAGCTCCGCGAGCGGGACGTCGGCCACCATCGCCAGCCCGATCCCGAGGACAAGCGCCACCCACGCGAGGACGATGGTGCGCAGCACGCGGTCACGCGCGATGAACACGAACCCCGCGCGGAACCCGCGGTGCTCGTCGTCGTGGTCGGTCCGATCCTCCGCGAAACGTCCACGGACGGTCGCGATGATCGCCGCCGACACGACGAACGACAAGGCGTTCAGACCGAACACCATCCCCGGCCCGATCGCCGCGAGCAGCACGCCGCCCAGGGCGGGCCCGAGCATGATCCCCGCGTTCCCGCCGACCTGGAGCAGGCCGTTCGCCCAGGCCAGGTCGTCCTTGCCGACCAGGTTCGGGACGGCCGCGGCGGAGGCGGACCAGAACGGCGCTTCCACGACTGCAGCCACGAACCCCAACGCGAGGAGCAGCGCTGGCTCGTGCACGAAGGCCAGCGCAACGAAGCAGCCCGCGCCCGCGAGGTCGGACGCGATCATCACCCGCTTGCGGTCGAAGCGATCGCCCAGCACCCCGCCGAGCGGCGCGAACACGCCGGACACGCCGAACGTCAGCAGCAGGGACGCGGACAGCCAGGCAGCCGAGCCCGTCCGATCGTAGACAGTGAAGTTCAGCGCCGCGAACGCGGCCGCGCCGCCGGTGATCGAGATCAGGCGTGCGAGCGCGAGCCTTCGGACGGCGCTGCGAGGTTGTGAGTGAGAACGCATCGGACGACTCCTGTTGCTCGCTTAGATCGAGGGACGGTGGTTCGGGCGGTCCCGCCGGAGAGGCGGGTCGGGGTCGCGGCTAGACGGCCGCGATGAAGGACGGGATGAGACCCGTCTTCCTGCTCCCGAACGACACCTGGAGTCGCCTCATAACCGAGCGAGTGTAGCAGCGCGGACCTTGCGAGGGAAGCACTTGTGACGAACGTCACATGGGAAGCGCATCGTTGCGATAGATCAGTCGGGGAGGACGATGGACCGCGCGGCGCGGCCGCCGATCGCCGAGGTGATCTCGTCGATCACGTCCTGTCCCGCGGGGCTGTCGAGCGTGAGACCCATCAGAGCCCTGCCGCCGCGCGAGGCTCGACCGACGTCCATCGTCGCGATGTTGACCTGGTTCTCGCCGAGGATCGTGCCGACTTTGCCGATCACGCCGGGGCGATCCTCGTACTCGAAGAACAGCATGTTGGTGGCGGGCGCCATCTCGATGTCGTAGCCGTTCACGTGCATGACGCGTTGGTCGTTCCGCTTGCCGACCAACGTGCCGGCGACCGAGACCTCGCCCTGGTCGGTCTCGGCGGTCACCGCGACGACGTTCACGTAGTCGCTCGAGACCGACGAGCGCGTCTCGCTGATCGCGATCCCGCGTTCGCGCGCGATGATCGGCGCGTTCACGAACGACACGGGCTCGTGGACCACGCCCCGGAGCACGCCCTTCACCACCGCGAGCGTGAGCACGCGGGTGTCCGCCTCCCCGATCCGGCCGAGGTACTGAGCCTGCACGGTCCGGACGGCCCCCTCGGCCAGACCGGTGAGGAGCGCGCCGAGGCGTTCGGCGAGCGGGAGGAAGGGGCGCACGATCTCGGCGACCTCCGCCGCGGCCGAGACGTTCACGGCGTACGGGACGAACTCGCCGTTCAGCGCGAGGCGCACCATCTCGGCCACCGAGGTACCGGCCTTGTCCTGCGCCTCGGCCGTCGAGGCGCCGAGGTGGGGGGTCGTCACCACCTGCTCGAACCCGAACAGCGGCGAGTCCTCCGGCGGCTCGTGCTCGAACACGTCCAGCGCGGCCCCGGCGATCCTCCCGTCCTCGAGCGCTTTCGCGAGCGCCTGCTCGTCGACGATGCCGCCGCGCGACGTGTTCACCAGCCGCGCGCCCTCCTTCACGAGCGCGAGCTCGCGCTCCCCGATCAGGCCCTCGGTCTCCGGCGAGCGGGGCAGGTGGATCGTGACGAAGTCCGACTGCACGAGCAGTGCCTCGAGGCTCGGCATCAGCTCGATGCCCATCTCCTTGGCGCGCTCGCGCGGCACGTACGGGTCGTAAGCGATCACGCGCATCCCGAACGCGACGCTCCGCTGCGCGACGAGCGCGCCGACGCGCCCGAGCCCTACGATCCCGAGCGTCTTACCCTGGAGCTCGACGCCCTGCCACTTCGCGCGGTCCCAGTGACCGTGCTGCAGGTCGTCGTGCGCCTGCGGGATGTTCCGGGCCTGCGCGAGCAGCAGCGCGATCGTATGTTCGGCCGCCGAGACGATGTTCGACGAGGGCGCGTTCACCACCATCACGCCTCGTCGGGTCGCGGCGTCGACGTCGACGTTGTCGAGCCCGATCCCCGCCCGGGCGACGACCTTGAGGTTGTCGCCCGCCTCGATCACGTTCGACGTAACCTGGGTCTGCGACCGCACGACGAGGGCGTCGTAGGGGGCGATCGCCTCGGGGAGGCCACCGGCCGCGAGCTCGGGTCGCACGTCGACCTCGAAGTCCTTGCGGAGGGAGTCGAGCCCCGCGTCCGACAGCTTCTCGGTGACGAGTACCCTCATGACCCGCCCACCCGCACCGCAGCGCTCGCCCTCCGGTCAGGCGCCGTGGGCGTCCTGGAAAACGCCCTCGGCCGCGGCGACGGCCGCGCCGCGCTTGACCGGATGGCCGAGCCGCTCGAGCGTCATCTCGAGCGCGGCCAGGCCCCGGACGATGTCGAGCTCGCTGAAGTACCCGAAGTGCCCGATCCGGAACACCGTGCCCTTGAGCGGCCCCTGCCCCGGCGCGATCACGCAGCCGAAGTCCGACCGCATCCGGTCGCTAATCGTGTCGGCGTCGGCGGCCTCGGGAGCGCGGATCGCCGTGACCGTCCAGTTGTCGTCCAGGCCCTCGCCGAACAGGTCGAGCCCGAGCGCCTGCGCGCCTTCCTTGACCGCGCGCGAGAGCGTGCGGTGACGTTCGAGCGCGACGTCCACGCCGTCCTGGAAGTACAGCTCGAGCGCGGCGTGCAGACCCTGCATCACGCTGATCGCGGGCGTCCAGGGGTTCTCGGGCTCCGGCTTGTCCGCGTAGTCCTTGTAGATCGACCAGTCGAAGTAGAACCGCGGCATCGATGCCGCACGCTGCGTCGCCCACGCGCGCTCCGAGATCGCGACGAACGCGATGCCGGGCGACGCCGAGAGCGCCTTCTGCGATCCGCCGATCGCGACGTCGATCCCCCACTCGTCGAACGCGAACGGCACCGCGCCCAGGCTCGAGACGACGTCGACGATCACGAGGGCGCCGGCATCGTTCGCCACGCGGGCGAGGTCGCGGATCGGCTGGATCACGCCGGTCGAGGTCTCGGAGTGCGTGAGCAGGACCGCCTTCACCGGGTGCTCGGCCAGCGCGGCCGCGACATCCTCGGGCACGATCCTGCGGCCCCAGTCGTACTCGACCTTGCGCACGACGAGGCCGTGCGCCTCTGCGAGCTTGGTCCAGCGCTCGGAGAAGAACCCGGCGAGCGGCACCAGCACCTCGTCGCCCGGCGAGAACACGTTCTGGATCGCCGATTCGAGCCCGCCGGTCCCCGACGAGGTCATGAGGAGCACGTCGGCGCTTTGGGTCCGATAGAGCTCCTTCAGTCGGGCGGTCACGTCGCGCATCAGCCCGCCGAACCCGGGACCGCGGTGGTAGACGAGCGGGCTGCCCTGCGCGAGCAGTACCTCCGGCGGGATCGGGGTCGGGCCGGGAGCCAGGATGATCTCGGGACGGTCCATCTCGACGTGCTCCTGTTGTGTTCTCTTGTCGCGTGCGCTAGTCGCGATGCCGGGGCCCGTACCGTGCGTGCGCGGCTCATCTCGGGCGCGTCGGCTCAGCGTATCATCGTGTGTCTCGCCGCCAGGTTTCCGGCGGCGTTCGTCTGTCATGGCGACCCTGCGATTCCTGTTGAAGCGCTTCTTCGCCCAGCGCCTGCTGGGTC
>DATEQE010000232.1:0-4826 GCA_035272825.1 Actinomycetota bacterium | reverse complement strand
CGCCGCGGCGCCGTCGGAAACGCTCGCCCTCGCGGCGCCGTCGCGCGCTCCCGCCGTCGCGTTGCAGGTCGACCTGCCGTCGTCGTGGCGCGCCCGGGCGATGATGGGGGCCATGATCCGGGGCCACGGGCAGGTCGGTGTCGTGTCCGCGGTCGCCTCGGGCGGTGGATCGGCCACCCGGATCGCGCGGCTCGCGGGCGTCGAACCCTCGGATGCCGCCCTGGTCGGGATCCGTCCCGCGACCGTCGTGTGGTGGCGCGGTTGGTCGTCCGGGACGGTGAGCCCCACGTGACCAGGGCAGAGTTCGACGTAGTCGTCGACGCCCCGCCCGAGGCCGTCTGGGAGGTGATCTCGGATCCCCGGAGGCTGCCCCACTGGGACCGACACATCGTGCACGTCGAGGGGGTCCCGGCCGGCGGCCTCCGCAAGGGCATGCGCTACACGACCGAGATGCGCTTCTTTGCGTTCCGCAACACGATCGACGGCGAGGTCCTCGAATGGGACCCGCCGCACCGCTCGAAGATCCGGCTCATGGGGCTGATCGAGGCCACCGTCACCTCGACGATCGAGCCGCTCGCGGGCGATCGGTCCCTGCTTGAACACATCGTCGACTACCGGTTCCGTGGCGGTCCGTTGGGCGAGCTCGCGGCCCGGAGTCTCGCGCGGATGGGCGGGGCCCACCTGGCGCTCCGGCACGGGACGCTCGCACAGAAGCGCGACATCGAGGTGCGCTACCGCGCGGAACGGACGACGGACGCCGACTAGCCGCGATCGTCGTCGCGTTGCTTCAGGTACTTGCGCTGCAGGCGTCCCGGCCGGCCCACGAAGTAGCCGATCACGAACCCGAGCCCGGCGGCGACGACGATCACCGTGACGAGCCGAGCATCCGAGTCGAACAGGAGGAAGTTGACCTCCACCTTGTCGAAGTTCGCGATCCCGAAGGCGATCAGGATGACCGCAAGGATCGCGATGAGCACCTGGCGGAACGAGATCCCCGACCGGGGCGGCGGGACGGGCTGGCTTCGGCCGCCGCCGGGATCCCTATCCGGACGTTGGCCCGGATCTCGGGATGGGCCGGAGTCGTCGCCTTCTCGTCGCATCGCCACCCTCCGTGACGCCGATGCCGGATTCTCGCATCATCCTCGCCGTGCGAGCATGTCCGGTCCTTCGAGCGGCGGCTCTGGGCGGCGCCGCGCTGGCCGTCGGGGCCTGGAGCTCGGCGGGTCCGGGCCGCGAGCGCGACCGCGAGGCGTTCCGGGAGGGGAACCGCGACCGGGGTCCCGGCGCCGACCGCTTGCTCCGCGGTGTGACCGAGCTCGGGTCGATCTGGGCGTCGGTGGGTGCGGCCGCCGTGCTGGCCGCGGCGGGCCACCGCCGGGCGGCCGCCCGAGGCCTCGCCGCGGGGTCCGTCACGTGGGTGACGGGTCAGGGGCTCAAGCGCGTGTTCGGCCGTCCCCGCCCCTACGACGCCGGCCTCGACGAGATGCACCTGCGCATCGAGCGTCCGAACGGCACCTCGTGGCCGAGCAGCCATCCCGCCGTCCTGCAGTCGTTCCTCACCGTGACGTCGAGGGACCTCGGGGCGGGACCGGTCGCCCGGGCGGCGCTCGACGGCCTGGCGACCGCGATCGGGATGTCACGGGTGTACGTGGGCGTGCACTTCCCCTCCGACGTGGCCGGCGGCGTCCTGCTCGGAAAAGCCGTGGCCGCCGCGTTCGGCGGCGACCGCCGATAGACTCGCCCCGTGCTCGCCTCGATCGGCTGGCCGGTCCTCGATCGGATCCACCTGTTCGGCGACTTCGCGATCAGCCCGCACGGCATCGGGATCGCCTTAGGGTTCCTGTTCGGCGCGTGGATCCTGCAGCACGAGGGACCCAAGCGCGGGGTGAGCGTCGAGCACATCAACACGATGGTGTTCTGGGCGCTGATCGGCACGATCATCGGCGCCCGTCTGTTCTTCGTGATCGGTCACTTCTCCGAGTTCAACGGCGTGGGCGACATGCTCGCGCTCTGGAACGGTGGGCTCACGCTGCTCGGCGGGATCGCCGGCGCGATCCTGATCAACATCCCCCTGTTCCGCAAGTATCACTACTCGTTCTTCCAGGTGATGGACGGCGCCGTGATCGGGCTCGCGTTCGGGATCGCGTTCGGCAGGATCGGCGACCTGATCATCGGCGACCACCTCGGCAAGCCGACCAGCTGGCTGCTCGCGTTCCAGTACGAGGGCGGCAACCTTTCGGGCTTCGCCTGCGCGGAGGGCAGCTGCCGGGCGACGCTCGAGGGTGGCCAGGTGCTCACGATCACCCACCAGGTGGCCCGACTCACCTCGCCGACGGGCCGGCTCCTCGCGGAGGGCGTCGGGGTCCATCAGACCGCGTTGTACGACATGTTCTTCGCGACGTGCCTGTTCCTGGTCCTGTACGGGCTTTCGAGGGCGCCCCGGCGCCTCGGGGTGCTCACGCTCGTGTTCGGCGCGGTTTACGGGGCGACGCGGGTCCTCGAGGACTTCCTGCGCGTGGACAAGCGGGTGTTCGGCCTGACCGGCAGCCAATGGACCGGGCTCACGGTCTCGATCGTCTGCATCGTCACGCTGATCGTGTGGGCCGTCGGCGCGGGCCCGTCACCCGACCACGAGGATCGGACGACGACCGGGGACGTAGGCCCGGCGGAACGAACCGTTCCCTGACGACGCGTCTCAATGGGCGTGACCCTGATGGTCGCCGGCCGTCACGGGGGCGCCGGGAACAGCCATGAGCGGGAGCGGCTTGCCAACCTTCGATCGGGTCGTGTGCGCGAGCTCCCGCGCGGCGCGCCGGAGGGCCTCGCCCGCGGGTGAATCCGGGTCGGTCACGACGATCGGGGCGCCGTCGTCGCCGCCCTCGCGCAGCGCGGGCTCCAGCGGCACCTGCGCGAACAGCGGGACGCCCAGGGTCTCGGCGGCCTCGTTCCCGCCGCCCTGACCGAAGATCGGCGTGGGCTCGCCGCAGTGCGGGCAGACGAACCACGACATGTTCTCGATCACGCCGATCGGACGCAGATTGGTCCGCTCCGCCATCTTGCCCGCCCGCTCCGCGACCTTGCGCGCCGCCTCCTGCGGCGTGGTGACGACGAGCATCGACGCGCCAGGCAGGAACGAGGCGAGGCTGATCGACACGTCGCCCGTTCCCGGCGGCAGGTCGCACAGGAGGAAGTCGAGATCGCCCCAGTACACGTCGCCCAGGAACTGTTCGATCGCCTTGTGCAGCATCGGGCCGCGCCAGATCACCGGCGTCTCCTCGGGAACGAAGAAGCCCATCGAGATCACCTTCACGCCGTGGGACTCCATCGGCAGGATCATGTCGTTGAACCCGACGGGCTTGCCGGTCATACCCATCATGCGGGGGACGCTGAACCCCCAGACGTCGGCGTCGAGGATCCCGACGCGGTGCCCCTCGGCCGCGAGGGCGCACGCCAGGTTCACCGTGACGCTGGACTTGCCGACGCCGCCCTTGCCCGAGGCGACGGCGATCACCGTGGTATCGGAGCCCGCGAAGAAGGTCGGCTGCTGCTGCGGGGCCGCGCCGCCGCGCAGGCTCGAGACCAGCGACGCGCGCTGCTCCTCGCTCATCGGGGAGAGGGAGACCTCGACGCGTTCGACGCCCTCGACCGGCGCGAGCGCCTCGGTCACGTCGCTGGTGATCCGGTCCTTGAGCGGGCAGCCCTCGATCGTGATCAGGACGTGGACGCGAACGAGACCGCCCTCCAGGACCTCGATGTCCCGGAGCATGCCGATGTCCTCGATCGGCCGGCCGATCTCGGGATCGTTGACCGTTCGCAGCGCTTCTCGAACCTGGTCCTGGGTGACCAAGCGTGACCTCCTCGGACTCCTGCTGCGATCACGGGCCGGGGCCTGTGGCTCGGATCCCGGTTCGGATCGGTGGGGCTCGGATTATCCTGATTGGCACGGTGCGAACCGTGCTTTCTCCCATGGTACGTCCGGCGCTCGCGGGCGTCGACGCGCGCCCGTCCCGCCGATCGCTAGGAGCCGCTCGTGCCCGCTCGTGAGCCGACCCCGCTCGAGATCCACAAGGCGCTCGCCGACGACACGCGGTTCCGGCTGTACCGCTACCTCGGGCTGTCGGGCCGTCCGGTCTCGATCCGCGAGCTCTCGACGCGCCTGTCTCTGCACCCGAACACGCTGCGCCCGCACCTGCGCCGGCTCGAGGAGGCCGGACTGGTCCGGCGCGAGGTCCGCAAGGGCGCGACGGTCGGGCGCCCGCAGACGATGTACGTCGCGGTCGAGCAGATCGAACGCGAGAATCGCGACTTCCGCCTCCTCGCCGAGATCCTGGCCGGCATGGTCTCGGGCGCGCGGGCCCGGACCCGTGCCACCGAACGCGCACGCGAGTGGGGCCGGTACCTGGCCGCGCGCGGCGTCCCGAAACCGGGCACCCGCGCCGCCGCCCGGCACAACCTGGCGGTACTGCAGGAGGCGATGGCCTCCGCCGGGTTCGACCCGCGTTTCCGCAGGGCGAGCGACGGGATCGTCGAGGTCACCCTCCGCGACTGTCCTTTCCGGGAGCTGCTCGACGACCACCGCGACCTCGTCTGCTCGATCCACCGCGGCCTCGTCGAAGGCATGCTCGGGGCGCTGGAGCCGCCCCTGTCCCTCGAGGCGTTCACGCCGCTCACCGAGCGGGCGATCTGCCGGGTGGAGGTGAGGGAGCCGCGAGCCTGAGCCGGAGAGCTCAGGGGATGGGCGGTGGCGACCGATAGTCCGAAAGGACCATGCCCGCGCACGCTCAGGAGGTCATCAGGTGATCGAGCCCGGACGGCAACACGTCGCC
>DATEQE010000231.1:0-4602 GCA_035272825.1 Actinomycetota bacterium | reverse complement strand
GCTCGAGACCGTGCGCCTCGACGCCGAGCGGGACGACGCGGAGCTCCTACGTCGCCGAGCGTTCGGCGCGCGCGGCGGCCGAGCTCGCCGCAGAACTCCCGGGGCACCCGCCGTGGGGCGCCCAGGCCGACGCTGTTCTGGCCCGGGTCGCGCTCGGCCGCGGCGACACGGACACGGCGCTCGGGCACGCCCGGGCCGCCGGCGCCGCGCTGACGGCGGCCCGGCAGGAGGACCTGCACCTGGACATCCTGCTTCCGATCGCGCAGGTGTTCGCGGCGGCGGGAGCGCCCGAATGGGAGCAGACGCGCGACTGGATCCAGCTCGCGCTCGCGATGGTCGCGCAGCGCACGCTCGACGAGGACGTGCGGGTGCGGTGGTTCCGCGGGCCGATCGCGCGCGAGCTCTCGGCGCTGACAGGACCGCTCGACGTGTCGGCCGGTGCCGAGGGCCACGAACCGACCTTCGCGCTCGACGAGGCGGACGCCGAGCTTCTGCGCTGCCTGATCCAAGGGCGGACGAACGCCGAGATCGCCGAGGAGCTCGGTCTCGATGAGCCGACGGTGGCGCGCCGGCTGGGGGAGCTGTTCGCCAGGATCGGCACCTCGTCGCGGGCCGAGGCCACCGCGTTCGCGTTCCGGGAACGGGTCCTGTGAGGACGGTGCGCTGATGCTGCGAGCTCGGGTGGACCGGCACCGGTGCGTGGGGGCGGGGACGTGCATCACGATCGCTCCTACCGCGTTCGACTGGTACCGGGGAGACTTCGCCAAGGCCAGCGTGGCCGACGCCACCAGCGTCGAGGACGAGGTGCTGCGCGAGGCCGCGCTCGCGTGCCCGACCGGCGCGATCATGGTCGAGGAGATCGAGGAGCTCCTGCCGTGGCAGCTGCGCGGCAAGGAGGCGCCCCGCCGCGTCGAGAAGACGTTCATGTTCACGGACATCGAGGGCTCGACCAACCTGGTCGAGGCGCTCGGCGACGAAGCGTGGCAGGGGTTGCTGCGATGGCACGACGAGACACTGCGCTCGCTGTTCGCCGAGCACCGTGGCGACGAGGTGGTGGCGACCGGCGACGGGTTCTTCGTCGGGTTCGACTCGCCCGAGGAGGCGCTCGCGTGCGCCGTCGCGATTCAGCGCCGGCTGGCCGACCACCGCAAGCAGAACGGGTTCGCGCCCAAGGTGCGGATCGGCGTGCACGCGACCGGTGCCACACAGCTCGGGAACAACTACTCGGGCAAGGGCGTGCACGAGGCGAGCCGGATCGCCGGCCTCGCCGAGGGCAGCGAGATCGTCGCCAGCAAGGAGACCGCGGCGGGGTCTCGGTTCCCGGTCTCGGAGGCCCGAACGGTGACGCTGCGCGGGACGTCCGAGCCGGTGGACGTCGTCACCGTCGAATGGCGCTGACCGGACCGCCTCCCGTCCGAACCCGCCGCGCGGGCCCGAGCGAACGGTTCAGTCCAGCGGGTCAGGCTGTTTCAGCGCCTGGACGGCCCTGCGCGTCGTCTCCACGACCAGCTGCTCGCGCAGCTTGGCGAGCTCGGCATCGGGGTCGAACGGGAGCGTCCGCGTGCCGTCGGTGCGATCGCTCCACGCGTAGGCGCTCTCGCCGTGGATGGAGCGGTCCAGCCCCTCCTCCTCGACGTCCTCGCCGACCCGCAGGCCCAGGGTTCGATCCACGAGCCGAAGGATCGCCAAGGTCGCGAGGAACGAGAAGCAGAGCGTCACGCCGACGGCCACCGCCTGTCGCGCCACCTGCGCGAGGCTTCCGTCCGCTCCGGCCGGGTTCACCGCAAGGCTCGCGAACACCCCGGTGAGCAGCGCACCCACGATGCCGCCCACCATGTGCACTCCCACCACGTCGAGCGAATCGTCGAGCCGGAGCCGTCCCTTGAGCTCGACCGCCAGGAAGCACACCACGCCGGCGGTGAGGCCGATCAGCAGAGCAGGCAATGGCGCGACGTAGCCGGAGGCGGGCGTGATCGCCACGAGGCCGGCGATGGCACCCGTTGCCGCGCCGATCGTGGTCGCGCGCTCGTGTCGAAGGCGCTCGGGCACGAGCCAACCGAGCATGCCGCCGGCGGCACCGAGGTGGGTCGCGACGAACGCGCTCGAGGCGAGCCCGCCCGCCGACAGCGCACTGCCGGCGTTGAAGCCGAACCAACCGAACCAGAGGATCCCCGCGCCGAGGAGCACCATCGGCACGTTGTGCGGACGCAGCGCGCCCGTTCCGAACCCGCGCCGCCTGCCCAGATGCAGGGCCGTCGCGAGCGCAGCCGCACCCGCGTTCACGTGCACGACGGTTCCTCCCGCGAAGTCGAGCGCTCCCACGCCGGCGGCGCCGAGGAACCCGCCGCCCCACACCCAGTGCGCGACCGGCACGTACACGAGCAACGACCAGAGGCCGAGGAACATCAGGTAGCCGCCGAAGCGCATCCGTTCGGCGAACGCCCCGGTGATAAGCGCCGGCGTGATCACGGCAAACATCATCTGGAAGACCATGAACGCCGAGGCCGGAACGCTCGGCGCGAGCGCCATCGGAGCATCGCCGACCCCCCGAAGACCCACGTATTCGAGTCCGCCGGTCAGCAGGCCGTGGTCAGACCCGAAGACGAGCGAGTACCCGACGAGCACCCAGAGCACCGTGACCACGCCAAGCGCGATCAGCGACTGCATCACCGTCCCGAGCACGTTCTTGGCACGTACGAGCCCGCCGTAGAACAAGGCGAGACCCGGCGTCATGAACATCACGATGCCGCGGCCACGAGCACCCACGCGGTGTCACCGGTGTCGACCCTCATCGCCTCTCCTTCTCGATGTCGTCTCGCGAGCCATTGAGAGGCCTGTGAAGCCGCGTCGGAACGAGCCGCCTGTAACGAGTTCGTTAACTGCGTGCAGGAGATGTCGGCGTCGTGAGCGCTCGGACGCAGTCCCATCAGGTGCGAGCCGCGATGACGTGGATCGTGTGTCGTCAACGCGGAGCACAATCGGCTGATCGAGAGGGTGGCGGACCCTGTTTGAGGGGAGGAGGCGGTCCTCCGTGTGAGGGGTTTGGAGATAGGGACCGACAAAACGGCACCCCCGCTGCAGGGTGCAACTCAGCGCCCGAAGCGGCAGTCGAAAGAGAGCCCGGGTGCGGTGCGAGGCTTCTTACGGCTAGCGTGGAGATGGCACCCGCCGTAGGCTCGCCCCGATGCTGGCCTGCCCGAACTGCGGTCGCGAGAGCCCCGATGACTTCGCCTTCTGCCCCGCCTGCGCGTCCCCGCTGACGGCCGGCCCGCTCGAGCGCGAGGTCCGCAAGACGGTCACGGTCGTGTTCTGCGACGTGACCGGCTCGACGGCGCTCGGGGAGCGCCTGGATCCCGAGTCGCTGCGCGACGTGCAATCGCGCTACTTCGAGGCGATGCGCCGGGCGATCGAGCGTCACGGCGGAACCGTCGAGAAGTACATAGGGGACGCCGTGATGGCGGTGTTCGGGATCCCCCAGCTCCACGAGGACGACGCGCTGCGGGCCGTGCGCGCGGCAGTCGAGATGCGCGAAGGGCTGGCCGCACTGAACGAGGAGCTCGGGCGCGATCGCGGCGTCACGCTCGAGGTGCGCATCGGCGTGAACACCGGCGAGGTCGTCGCCGGGGACCCGTCGGCGGGGCAGGCGCTGGTCACGGGCGACGCCGTCAACGTTGCGGCCCGGCTCGAGCAGCACGCGGCGCCCGGCGGGATCCTCCTCGGGGACGAGACGCATCGGCTGGTCCGCGACGTCGTCGAGGCGGAACCGGTCGATCCGCTCGCCCTGAAGGGCAAGGCCGAACCGGTCGCCGCGTGGCGGCTCCTCGGCGTGCTCGACGTCCCTGGCGCCATCCCGCGGTTTGTGGGGTCGCCGATGGTCGGGCGTCGGCGACAGCTCGCGCAGCTCCGTCAGGGGTTCGACGCGGTCGTCGAGGACCGCACCTGCCAGCTCGTCACGGTGTTCGGGTCCGCGGGCGTCGGCAAGTCTCGTCTGGTCGAGGAGTTCCTGTCCGGTCTCGACGGTGGCGCCACCGTCCTGACGGGAAGGTGCCTGCCTTACGGCGAGGGGATCACGTACCACCCGGTGGTCGAGTCGGTCAAGCAGGCCGCCGGGCTCGCCGACTTCGACCCACCGGAGATCGTCGAGTCCAAGGTCTGCGCCGTGCTTGCGACCGATGAGCACCAGGAGCTCGTGTGCAAGCGCGTGTCACAGCTCATGGGGATCGCCGACGCGGGCGCCGGGGAGGAGACCTTCTGGGCGATCCGCCGCTTCTACGAGGCGGTGGCCCGCGAGCGACCGCTGGTGCTGGTGTTCGACGATGTCCAGTGGGGCGAGCCCACGTTCCTCGACCTGCTCGATCACATCGCGGACTGGTCGGGGGGCTCGCCGATCCTGCTGATGTGCATGGCCCGCCCAGACCTGTTGGAGGCACGGCCGACGTGGGGAGGAGGGAAGCTCCGCGCGTCGTCCGTATCGCTCGATCCGCTCACGGAGGAACAGACCGCCGACCTGATCGGGAACCTCCTCGGTGTGCCTCAGGTCGCCGACGAGCTGGTAGGCGCGATCGCCGGCCGAGCCGAGGGGAACCCACTGTTCGTCGAGGA
>DATEQE010000230.1:0-5690 GCA_035272825.1 Actinomycetota bacterium | reverse complement strand
CCCTCGCCGCCGCCGCGGTCGGCCGGTGGGCCGGCATCACGCTCGCCGAGTGCGCGACGGCGCTCAAGGGCGCGGGAGTCGCGCACTGGCGGATGGAGACCTCCACAGGCACGTCGGGGATCGTGATCGTGAACGACGCCTACAACGCGAACCCCGAGTCGATGGCGGCCGCGTTGAAGTCCGCTCGTTGGATGGCCAAGGGCGAGCGTCTGGTCGCGGTGCTCGGGCACATGGCCGAGCTCGGGCCGGTCGAGTTCGAGGAGCACGAGAAGCTGGGGCAGCTCGTGGTCAGGATCGGCGTCGAACGGCTGATCACGGTGGGGCAGCAGGCGCGAACGATCGCCCGCGCCGCGATCCGCGAGGGGCAGCTGCCCGAGGACGTCGCGTCGTACGAGGACCCATCGGAGGCCGCGGCCGACGTCCGCGCATGGGCGAGGTCCGGCGATGTCGTGCTCGTGAAGGCGTCCCGGGTGGCGGGTCTGGAACGCGTGGCGGAGGCCTTGGGATGAGGGCGGTTCGCGGCCGCAGCGAGACGCGCCCGTGAGGCAGATCCTGATCGCCGCCGCGGTGGGCCTCTCGGTGACGTTGCTCGGCACACCGATCGCGATCCGCCTGTTCCGACTGTGGGGGTGGGGTCAGCGGATCCGCGAGGACGGGCCGCACACCCACCTGGAGAAGATGGGCACGCCGACGATGGGCGGCACCGTGATCATCGCGGGGATCGTCGCGGGCTACGTCGCGACCCGCATCGTGTTCACGACCGTCACCGCCGCCGGGATCTCGGTGCTGCTCGCGACCGTGCTCCTAGGGCTGCTCGGGTTCATCGACGACTTCATCAAGGTGCGCCGGCGGCGGTCGCTCGGCCTGTCGAAGACCGCGAAGGTGGCGGGCCAGGCCGTGATCGCCCTGATCTTCGGCATGGTGGCCGTCCGGGCGGCGGGGGTGCCGACCGAGCTCACCTTCATCCGCGCCACCGGCGTCGATCTCGGGCTCCTGTTCTACCTGTGGGTGTTCGTGATCCTCGCTGCGTCCTCGAACGCCGTGAACCTGACCGACGGGCTCGACGGCCTCGCCTCCGGTGCCTCGATCCTGGTGCTCTCCGCGTACGTCTTCATCGCGTTCTGGCAGTTCCGGCACACGTGCGAGCTGATCCCGAGCGCCGCCTGCTACCCGATCGACGTCAACGCCGCGCTCGATCTCGCGATCGTCGCGGGGGCCGGAGTCGGGGCGACCGCCGGGTTCCTGTGGTGGAACGCGGCGCCGGCCCGGATCTTCATGGGCGATACCGGCTCGCTCGCCCTCGGCGGGCTGATGGGGGCGCTCGCGATCGTGACGAGTTCGCAGCTCCTGCTCGTGGTGCTGGGCGGGCTGTTCGTCATCGAGACGGCGTCGGTGATCGCCCAGGTGATCGCGTTCCGCGGCTTCAAGCGGCGGATCTTCCGGATGTCGCCGATCCACCACCATTTCGAGCTCGCCGGTTGGCCCGAGTTCACGGTGATCGTGCGGTTCTGGATCGTGACCGGTCTGTGCGTCGCGGTGGGGATCGGGTTGTTCTATACGAACTTCGTCAGCCGCGGTGGACTGGGGCTCGAGTGATGGGTGCGTTCGGCGGCGAACGGGTGGTCGTGGTCGGCGCCGGTGTGGCCGGCTCGGCGGCGGCGCGCGTCTTGCTCGCGGAGGGCGCGACGGTCCGCGTAAGCGATTCCGGTCGCGCGACACGGGGAGCCTCGGACCTGCGTGCGGAGGGGATCGAGGTGCTCGAGGGCGGCCACGCCCCCGACCATCTCGACAACGCGACGATCGTCGTCGCGAGCCCGGGGCTGCCGCCGCACGCCGAGATCCTCAAGTGGGCCCACGATCGGATGCTCCCCGTGTGGGGCGAGATGGAGCTCGGCGCCAGGCTCGCCCGGGTGCCGTACCTCGCGGTGACCGGGACGAACGGCAAGACGACTACCACCGGCATGCTGGCCGCATGCCTGCGGTCGGCCGGTCTGGACGCAGTGGCATGCGGCAACATCGGGCGGCCGTTCCCGACGACGGCCAGGGAGTCCCACGACGCGCTCGTCGTCGAGGTCTCCTCCTTCCAGCTCGCGACGCAGACGTCGTTCCACCCGCGGGTCTCGGTGCTGCTCAACCTGGCGCCGGATCACCTGGATTGGCACGGCTCGTTCGACGCGTACGCGGCGGCCAAGGCGCGGGTCTTCGCGCTCCAGGGTGCGGCCGACGTCCACGTCGGGAACCTCGACGACGAGGCGTCCGCCGCGATCTCGAGCTCGGCCCCGTGCGAGGTGCGGTGGTTCACGATCGGTGTGCCTCCGGAGGACGGAGCGGGCGTCCGTGACGGCCGGCTGACCGCGGGGTGGAGCGGCGCGGATCTCGGTGCGCTTGCGCTCGACACGCCGGCGATGCGCGCCGACGCCGCGGCCGCCGCCACCGCGGCCCACGCGTTCGCGATCGGCGACCACGCGATCGCGGAGGCGATCGGGACGTTCGCGCCAGAACCCCACCGGGGCGAACCGGTCGCAACCGTCGACGGCGTCCGGTTCGTGGACAACTCGAAGGCGACGAACCCGCACGCGGCGATCGCCGCGGTCGGGGACGCGGAGGGGGTCGTCCTGATCGCCGGGGGCGACGCCAAGGGCGTCGACCTGACCCCGCTCGGGTCGCTCGCCTCCCGCCTGGCCGGGGTCGTCGCGATCGGCGCCTCGGCGGGGGATGTCCGGACGGTGTTCGAGGGCCGGGTTCCCGTTCGGGACGCCGGGTCGATCGAGGAGGCGGCGAAGGTCGCGTTCCGGATGGCGTCCGACGGAGGCACGGTGTTGCTCGCCCCCGCCTGCGCGAGTTGGGACATGTTCCGCGACTACGCCGAACGCGGGGAGCGGTTCGCCGCGGCCGCGCGCGCGCTCCAGAAGGAGGACGCGCGGACGTGAGTAACATCCGCGCCGCTCCCCCCCGGCCGAGGATCCTGCGGCTGGTCCCGCCGGACGAACGCCCGATCTCCCGGGCGCGGATCGATCTGCGGACCCGCCGGACCCTCGCGTTGCTGTTGGGCTCGACCGCGTTCCTCGTGGGGTCGGGGCTCGTGATGGTCCTGTCGGCGAGCTCGGTCTCGGCGTTCGCCGAGTACGGGGACAGCTTCCTGTTCGTACAGCGACAGGCCGCCTACGCGGTTGTCGGCGTCCTCGCGTTGCTCGTGACCTCACGGATGCGCTACGACGCGTGGAGGCGCCTGGTCGGTCCGTTCCTGCTCGTCACGATGGCGATGCTCGTGCTGGTCCTGATCCCCGCGCACGGAATCGAGGCCTACGGCTCCTCGCGGTGGTTCCGGCTCGGTCCCGTCACCGTGCAACCGTCCGAGCTCGCGAAGCTCTCGCTGATCGTGTTCGCCGCGGCGACCCTCGCGCGGAATCGGACCAAGGTGGACGACGTTCGCCAGCTCGCCGTGCCGCTCCTGCCGATCTCGGTCCTCGTGTGCGGACTCGTGATGATGCAGCCCGACCTCGGCACCACCTTGATCCTCGCCGTGACGATGTTCGCGCTGGCGTTCGCCGCGGGCGTCCGGCTCCGCTATCTGACGTTCGCGAGCACCATCGGCGCGGTGATCGGGGCGGGTTTGATCATGAGCGCGGACTACCGCAGGGTGCGGTTCCTCGCCTTCCTGCATCCGTGGGCCGACGTGAAGAACACCGGGTACCAGTTGGCGCAGTCGCTCTACGCGCTCGGATCGGGAGGATGGATGGGCGTAGGGCTCGGCGCCTCACGCCAGAAGTGGCAGTACGTGCCGAACGCGCACACCGACTTCATCTTCTCGATCCTCGGCGAGGAGCTCGGCCTGCTCGGCGAGCTCGTGGTCCTCGTCGCGTTCGGCGCGCTGATCTTCGCGGGCATCCGGATCGCGGCGAACGCGAAGGACGTGTTCGGCCGGTTGCTCGCGGCCGGGATCGTGTCGTGGTTCGGCCTGCAGACGCTGATCAACCTCGGGGCGGTCACCGGCCTGCTCCCGGTTACCGGCGTCCCCCTCCCGTTCCTCTCGTACGGGGGGTCCTCGCTCGTGGTCTCGCTCGCGGCCGTCGGCGTGTTGGTGAGCATCGCCCGCGCGTCTGCCCGTGCTCCCGCCAGCGCGTCTGCCCCTGCTCCGGCCAGCGGTACATCCGGTCGTCCCGAACCGCGACGCCGGGCCGGCACCGAACCGACCCCGCCGACGCGCGGCGGCCGGAGGCGTCCCGCGGCTCGGCGCGCGCCTGCCCGCGCCCGAGGCTCGTCGCGATGAAGGTGCTCCTCGCAGGTGGCGGCACGGCGGGCCACGTGTTCCCCGCGATCGCGCTCGCCCGGGAGGTCGTGTCGAGGGGCCACGACGTGCGCTTCGTCGGCACGTCCGGCGGGCAGGAGGGACGCCTGGTGTCGGAGGCCGGGTTCGAGCTCGTGGTGGTGGAGGCGCGCCCGTTCGAACGCCGGGTCTCGCTCAGGGCGCTGATGGCGCCCGTCGCGGCCGTCCGGTCGGTGAAGGCCTGCCGCCCCTTGGTCGAGGCCGCCGACGTCGTGGTCGGGATGGGCGGCTACGTGAGTGTCCCGGTGGTGCTTGCCGCGCTGCGATCGCGGCGGCCGGTGGTCCTGCACGAGCAGAACGCCGTTCCCGGGCTCGCCAACCGGGCCTTCGCGCGGCCGGCGCGGACGGTGGCGCTAGCGTTCGCCGAGGCGCGCCGGGCCCTCCCGCGGCGCGCGCGGACGGTGCTCACCGGCAACCCCGTCCGCGCCGACATCCTCGCGGTCGCGACCGATCGCGAGCGGCTGGCGAAGGAGGCGCGCGCCGAGCTCGAGCTGGACGACGGCAAGCGGACGATCGTCGTGTTCGGTGGGAGCCATGGTGCGCTCCACGTGAACCGCGCGTTCGCCGATGCGTTGCGCGTGTTGGACCGCTCGGATCTGCAGGTGATGCTGCTGACCGGTCCGGCCCACGTCGAGGCCGTTCGTGCGTCGCTCCCGGTCGGCGGCACCGTGACGGTGCGAGTGCAAGGGTTCCTCGTACGGATGGAGCTCGCGTATGCGGTCGCCGACGCCGTCGTGGCTCGCGCCGGCGCGACGACGATCGCGGAGATCGGCGTCAGCGGGCTCCCGTCGTTGCTGGTCCCGTACCCGTACGCGACGGGCCGGCATCAGGAGGCGAACGCCCGCGCGCTCCAGCGCGCCGGCGCCGCGACGATGGTGCTCGACGACGAGCTCGACGGTCGCGTCCTCGCGGACCGGATCGAGTGGCTGCTGTCCGACGACCAGCGCTTGCGTGTGATGGGCGAACGCGCCCGCGCGTGGTCGAAGCCGGACGCCGCGAACGCGCTCGCGCGGTCGGTCCTCGAGGCGGGGGGTGGGGGATGAGCGGCTACCGTCCGCCGCCCGGTTCGATCCCGACGCTGGAGGTGCCGGACCTCGCCGACGTCCGGCGCGTGCACATGATCGGCATCGGCGGCGCGGGGATGCGCAACCTGGCTCGGCTGTTCCTCGCGCGGGGTGTCGGCGTGACGGGTTCGGACCTGAAGGACTCGGAGGGCATGCTGGAGCTCCGCGCGCTCGGGGCAACGATCGCCATCGGTCACGTGGGGGCGAACCTAGGCGACGCCGACGCGGTCGTCGTCTCGAGCGCGATCCGCGACGACAACCCCGAACTCGTCGAGGCGCGACGCCGCGGGATCCCGACG
>DATEQE010000229.1:0-4094 GCA_035272825.1 Actinomycetota bacterium | reverse complement strand
CGAGAGCTGTCATGGACGCGGTCGGCTCCGAGCGCGCCATCCTGATGGGCTTCTCGGAGGGTGGTCCGATGGCCACGCTTTTCGCCGCGACGTATCCGGAGCGGACCATTGCGCTTGTGCTGTTCGGGACCAGCGCATGCTGGAGACCGACGGTTGACTACCCGTTCCGGGTACGTACCGACGAGCAGCATGAGCGCTACATCGAGCGGATCGAGCGGATCTGGGGTACGCGGGAGTTCGCGGCGCAAGAAATGCGGGACTGGGGCGCGCCCACGCTTGCGAACGATGACTACACGATCGGTTGGCTCGCGGACTACCTTCGTCACGCCGCGAGTCCCGGAGCTGCGATCGCGCTCGAGCGAATGAACCGCGGGATCGATGTCCGCCCGGCGCTGCCGGCGATCCACGTCCCGACGCTCGTGCTCGCCCGCGACGGCGACCTCCTCTTCACCGCCGAGGAGACGAAGTGGATGGCGGATCAGATCCACGGCGCACGCTTCGTCTCGTTCCCCGGCGTCGATCACTTCTTCTGGACGGGGAACCAGGACGATCTGCTCGGCGAGATCGAGCGGTTCGTTGCGGAGGTCCGGGACGAGGAGACGGACCTCGACCGCGTGCTCGCGACGGTGATGTTCACCGACATCGTCGGGTCGACGGCGAAGGTCGCTGAGCTCGGTGACCGCGGCTGGGGCCATCTCGTCGATCGTCATCACGGCGCCGTCCGAGCGCTCCTCGGCCGGTTCCGCGGGACCGAAGTGGACACGGCTGGCGATGGGTTCTTCGCCACCTTTGACGGCCCTGCGCGCGGGGTCAGGTGCGCACAGGCGATCGGCGACGCGATTCGAGACTTCGGGCTCGAGGTGCGCGCGGGGGTGCACACGGGCGAGGTCGAGAGGATCGCCGGCAAGGTCGGAGGGATCGCCGTGAGCGTCGGCGCGAGGATCGCGGCGCTCGCGGCCCCGTCCGAGGTTCTAGTTTCTCAAACGGTCAGAGACCTCGTTTCGGGTTCCGGCATCACCTTCGAGGACGCCGGCGAGCACCAGCTGAAGGGCGTCCCCGACCGCTGGCACCTCTACCGGGTGGTTGGATGACATGGAGAACCCCGAGACCCGGTGCTGGGACGGACTACCCAGGCGCGCGGCCGACGGCGTGCCGCCAGCGGTCTGGACGTTATATGGGGCGGTACCCGACCGACAGCGGACAGCGGCTCCCCAGATCGCGATCAGTCGCGGTCCGGCCACGGTGCGACGTCGACCTCGTTGCCCTCGGCGTCGGCCAGCGTCCACCACTCCGGCGCGTTCTCGTCACTCACCAGGTGGCCACCGGCCGCAAGCGCCGCCGCGATCCGGGCCTCCGCCTGGTCGACAGGTAGATACACATCGATATGGATCCGATTGCGTTGGGGGCGCGCCGCGTCCATCTGCTGGAACCAGAACGGCGGGCCCTGGAAGCGGGGGTCGATCAGGTCTGCGTCGTCAACCCGCTCGTAGCCGAGCACGGCCCGCCAGAACGGCAGCACGTCGGGGATGACGAGCGCGTCGATCGCAACCTGCACGTTCTGCAAGACGGTCGGGTCGACGAGGACGCCCAGCTCGCGGGCGGCGGCCGAGATCTGCCGGGCCAGCTCGACGTCATGCTCGCTCAGCCGGGAGGAGTGGTCGGGGCTGGTCGTCCTCAGTCGGACGGTCACGCCGTCGGGCCGAAGGTCGACGTCGGGGTGGTGGTCCGCGGCGTCGGCGAGTTTCGCGATGGCGTCCACCAGTGCAACGCCTGCCGCGAACGATCCGGTTCGGAAGTGCCCGCACGCATCGTCACGCACGACCCGCCAGTCGACCTCGTGGAACCGCTGGGGTGAGATCCGCTCGCTCATCCGTCCCTCCTCGTGTGAGGCGGTCTGAACCTCCCTCGAGCCCATCGCGTGCAACGCACCTGATGTCGTTCGGCGGGCGGGGCCCGACACCCGATCCTTGCACGTCAGACGCTACGGTCGTACCGCTTGCGCTCCCACTCGGTGACGGTCTCACGCCAGGCCTTCAGCTCCCACGCCCGGGAGGTGGCGTAGTAGTCGCTGAAGTCCTTCCCGAGCGCCTCACGGAGCGCCGCGTCCTCCTCGAACGCGCGGAGCGAGGCCTCGAGCGAGCCCGGTAGCTCCGGCTGGTCGAGCGCGTACGCGTCCCCGGCGATCGGTGCCGGGGGCGCGGACTCGCTTCGGATCCCGTCGGCGGCGGATGCGCCGATCGCGGCGAGCACCAGATACGGGTTCGCGTCGGCGCCGGGCCGGCGGCACTCGAACCGCCACAGCTCCGGGCGCGCCCCGCGGATCGCGCGCACCGCGCAGGATCGGTTCTCGTAACCCCACGTCGCGTTGATCGGCGCGAACCATCCCGGGACCAGGCGCTTGTACGAGTTGATCGTCGGGTTGAGGAGGAGCGACGCCGCCGACAGGTGCTCGAGCACACCGGCGAGGGCCGACGAGAAGGGTGGCTCGAGCTCGGCCGACCGATCCGCGCCGGCGAATGCGTTCGTCGCGCCGTTCCAGAGCGACAGGTGCACGTGACCGCTCGAACCCTCCTCACCGGGCGTCGTCTTCGCCAGGAAACTGGCCCGCAGACCCATCGACGCCGCGACCTGCTTCACGCCGAACTTCAGCAGCGCGGCGTCGTCGGCCGCGGCCAGCCCCCGCCGGGCCTCGACGTTCAGCTCGAGCAGGCCCGGCCCGGCTTCGGTGTGGACCGCGGACAGCGCGATCCCGAGGCCCTCGAGCGCCGGGACCAGCTCGTCCAGGAACCGGCCGTACCGTCCGATCTCGTTCAGGCTGTAGCTGATCCCGCTCGAGGACGGCGCGCCCTCCTCGTCCCAGATCCGGATCTCGTACTCGATCGCCGCCATCACCTCGAAGCCGAGACCGTCGACGTCGCCGAGCACCCGCCGGAACACCTCGCGCGAGGCGAACGAGGGGGAGCCGTCCGGCCAGCTCGGCGTCGCGAGGCACACGCGCCAGCCTGGCCGCCACCGCAGGTCGTGGAGCGTGTCGGGGTCGGGACGAACGATCAGGTCGGGTGCGCCCACGCGGATCCCGAAGCGCTCGTAGTCCGCGATCGGCGCGTCGACCGGATCGAGCCCGATGATGAGGTCAGTCATCACCGTGCCGTGCTCGAGGGCCGACTCGAACGCATCCGGGCGCAACGCCTTGCCGCGCAGCGATCCGTTCATGTCGGGGATCGCGAGGAGGACGAACCCCTCGCCGGGCGAGCGGGCGCTCACGAGGGCGACCCCGTGATGGCGTTCTCGACCCGTCGCTCGACGTCGGTCATCGTGGCCACGACGCGTTCGACCATCTCCGCGAGCTCGGCGTCGGTGCTGGTGTACGCGGGCGCGAGGAGCACCTGGTCGCCCGCGAACCCGTCCGCCTGCGGGTGCGTAGACGTGACCAGCAGCTCGTGCTCGAACGCGGTCTCGTCCACGATCGCGGCGGCGTCGAGCTCGACCGGCAGGAACGACGTGCCGTCGCGTGGGTCGACGAGTTCGACGCCGAGGAGGAAGCCGCGCCCGCGGACCTCCTTGACGATCTCCGAACCGGCGAGCGCCGAGGCGAGCTCCTCTCGCAGGGCGGGCCCCCGACCGCGGACCCGGTCGACGAGCGC
This sequence comes from Actinomycetota bacterium, assembly GCA_035272825.1. Classification (GTDB taxonomy): domain Bacteria; phylum Actinomycetota; class UBA4738; order UBA4738; family HRBIN12; genus DASSJM01. The sequence continues at coordinate 450 of DATEQE010000229.1, read as the reverse complement.
TCGTTCCTCGATCAGGTCCAGCACCGCGAGCCCGACGGCGCACGAGAGCGGCGCGCCGTCCCAGGTGTGCCCGAGGTCGTACTCGCGCGAGCCGCGATCGATCGCGCCGTACACCGCTTCCTTGACCAGGACGCCTCCGAGCGGCGCGTGACCCGCGCCAAGACCCTTGCCGACCGCCACGATGTCGGGCTCGATCGGCAGCTGGTGCGCGGCCAGCCAGCTCCCGACTCGGCCGATCCCCGTCACGACCTCGTCGAAGCAGATCAGGAACCCGTGCTCCTGCCGGCGTTCGACCAGGCCCTGCCAGAAGCGCTCGGGGGGAGAGTATCCGGGCAGGGCGGCGGCGCTCACGGGTTCGCAGAGGAACGCGGCGATCTCGTTGCCATGTCGACCGAGCAGGCGGTCGAGCTCGGCGAGGGCGCCCTCGCCCGTCGGGTCGTTGCGAGATCG
>DATEQE010000228.1:0-6815 GCA_035272825.1 Actinomycetota bacterium | reverse complement strand
GATCGTGATGCTCGTGACCTGCACCGACATCTCGTCCAGGATGTTCTTGAGCAGGTCGTGCGTCATGGGTCGAGGCGTCACCAGACCCTGCTGCCCGATCGCGATCGCCTGGGCCTCGGACTGGCCGATCCAGATCGGGAGGAACCGCTCGCCTTCGGCCTCCCGGAGCAGGACGATGGGCGAGTTCGACGGGAACTCGATCCGAACGCCGGCGACGGTCATCTCGATCATGGATCCAACCGACCGTACACCGGCCCCCCAGGTGCGGCAACCTAGTCCTACGACGACGGCTTCGGCGGGTCGAACCCGCCAGTCGAGGGGGCGGGATCGAGCCCCCGAAGGTACGGGATCAGCAGGTCGGGATCGGCCCGGAGCGCATCCATGTCGTGGATCGCGAGGATGTCGGGGACGTTACGGAAGCGCTCCTCGAAGTCGAGGCCGTACCCGACCACGAACACGTCGGGACATTCGAAACCCCGGTAGCGCAGCTCGAGCGGGACGATGCGCCGGACGCTCTTGTCCAACAGCGCACACACCTCGACCGACGCCGGTTCGCGCGATCCGAGCACCGAGATCAGGTACGAGAGCGTGAGACCTGTGTCCACGATGTCCTCGACCACGATGACGTCGCGACCACCGATGTCGTGATCGAGATCCTTGACGATCCGCACGCGCCCGAACGACTCGGTGGCGCCCCCGTACCGCGAGATGGACATGTAGTCGATCGCGAGCGGGAGCGCGACGGCACGCATCAGGTCGGCGAGGAACACAGAGCCGCCCTTGAGGACCGAGATCAAGACGGGCGCGCGCCCCTCATAGTCCCCGGTGATGGTGCGGCCAAGCTCCTCGATCCGCCGGCGGATGTCCTCGCGCCCGAACTCGACGCTGACGACGTCCGACACCGCCGCCGATCGTAGCAGTCGACTATCCGAACAACGCGTCCAGGACCCCGACGCCCGCATCGACGAGGGCTCCCGCGGCTCGGGCCCACCACGAGCCCGGTTCGGGCGGCGGCGGAGGCGGGACGCCCGCGACCAGCAAGGGCACCTCGCCCACGATCGTCCCCCCGGCCGAGACACGGACGACGCCGATCTCCTCCCCGCGGGTCGGTGGGAAGGCCACGTGGGGCTCGAGCTCCACGGTGCGCGAAACGGTCGCCGCCGACGGGATCAGACCGTGCACGTTCCCGCCGGCGCCGACCGAGACGCTCCGGCCGCCGACGTCCACGTCGTCGAGGCGCTCCCCCTCCCGCAGGAGCGTCCGCTGCTCGAACGCGTCGAACCCGTAGTTCAGCAGCGCGGCCGCTGACGAGAACGGCTCGCCCGGCGCGCCGAGGACCACCGCGACCAGTCGGTCGTCCCCGCGCTGCGCCGCGCCAACGAGGCAGAACCCCGCCGGGCTCGTGAACCCCGTCTTGACCCCGATCGCGCCGGGGTACAGCCACAGCAGCACGTTGCGGTTCTGGACGATCCGGGGCTCGGCATCGAGGGACTCGACCGTGTGGAACCGGGTCGCCACCACGCTCGCGAACCCGGGGCTGCGGTAAGCGGCACGCGTGAGCCGGACGAGGTCGGCGGCCGACGAATACCCCGTGTCGTCGAGGCCGTTCGGTGACGTGAACATCGTGCGCGTCATGCCGAGCTGCTCGGCGCGCGCGTTCATGTCGTCTACGAACGCGTCCACCGAGCCCGAGACGTGTTCGGCGAGCGCCACGGCGGCGTCGTTGGCCGACTGGAGCAGCAGGGCGTACAGCAGCTCCTCCACGCGGATCCGCTCACCCGCCACCAGACCGAGACCCGAGATGCCCGAGACCTGGCCGCTGGCTGCACCCTCGGTCACCGTGACGACGTCGGTGAGGTCGGTTCGCTCGACCACCAGGAGCGCGGTCATGATCTTCGTGACGCTCGCGATCGGCCGCCGTTCGTTGCGGTCGAGATCGAACAGCACCTGGCCCGTGTCGAGATCGGCGAGCACGGCCGACGCCGCATGGATCTCGGGTACCTCGGTCGAGGTCGACGGGGTGCGGAGCGTCGAGGGGAACGGCGAGAGGCTGGCTTGCCCGCCGGGCTGGATGACCGGGGTCGGTGGCGGCGGCTGCGGCGTAGGGGTCTGCGCGCGGGCGGCGCCGAACGAGAGGAGCAGGACCGAGATCAGCGCCCAAGGGAACAGCCAGCGCGACAGCGCGCCCGCAGGCCGGCGGGTCACGTCAGGTGCTGGCGAAGGTTGGTGCGCAGCAGCGCCTGCTTCAGCTTGCGCGATGCCCTGGCGAGCTCGACGAGGGAGGCCGTCGCACCCCGACGGGCATCGGGATTCCGCTGACGGAGCTGGGGCATCACGATCGACTCGAAGAAGTCGGCCTCCCGTTCCTCGAAGTGTTTGTACATCGTCAGGTGCCGAGGCTCGACGCCGAAGCGGAAGAAGTCCTTCACGATCGACAGCACGATGTAATCATCGCCGTCGAAGTACCTCGCGCCGTCGGGACCGTGCTCCTTCACGAGGCCGAACGACTCCAGCTCGCGGATCCGCTCGCGATCGATCCCGGTGGCGGCGCTCATCTCCTCGATCGACATCTGCAGACCCGTCGGTGCCTCCGCGAGCTCCTCGTCGGGCTCGGGAGCGACGGGTTCGATCGGACCGCCTTCCCCGCCCTGGCCGTCCAACGCGTCGGTCTCGAACAGCCGGTCCTTGATCACCTTCAGCGGGAGGTACTCGTCGCGCTGCATCCGCAGGATCGAACGCAGGCGGTCGACGTCCTTCTCGTAGAACTTGCGGTAGCCCGACGGCGTGCGCTCGGGCTCGATGAGGCCCTCGGACTCGAGGAACCGGATCTTGCTGATCGTGATGTCGGGGAACTCCGTCTTGACCGACACGAGCACCTCGCCGATCGACTGGTAGTTGCGGGTCGCCACGTCCCTCACCCCCCCACGAAGAACACGAGTCGGAACCGGCCGATCTGGACCTCGTCGTGACCGGCGAGCTTGGTGACCTCCACACGCTCGCGGTTCACGTAGGTGCCGTTCATGCTCCCGAGATCGTGGATGTAGAACCCGTCGGGGTGGCGACGGATCTCGGCGTGCTTGCGGCTGACGCTGATGTCGTCGAGGAAGACGTCGCTCTCGGGATTGCGGCCGGCGCTCGTGACCTCGGCCTCGATCATGAAGGTCGACCCCGCGTTCGGGCCGTGCTTGACCAGCAGGAGAGCCTGACCCGACTTGAGCTCGTCCTCCGGGAAGGGGAACTCCTCGGGACCTTCCGCTTCGATCTCGACCGGGTTGAGGCCGATCGTGGTCTCCTCCTGCAGGACCGCACCACAGTTCGCGCAGTAGCGGGCCTCGTCCTTGTTCGGATGTCCACACCGGGTGCAGTACACGCTCGACCCCCCCGTTGCCCTCGTCTCACCTCGACGGTGGGGCCCCAGAGGCTGACCCTCGATCTCGAGACCCGCTCGAAACTACCGTCCCACCCACGAAGGGTCAACCGAGACCCCGCTCGGGCTCGAAACTACCTCGACGGTTCGGGACTCGATCGGGTGCAACGGTCGATGGGAGCAAGACCCAAGCGTCGAGGGTCGGCGACGGGTAGGGTCTACTGCCGTCCGGGGGCAACCTGTGGTGTCTCGCCCCCTGCACCTCGAGGACGCCTCGGTGCGAACGCGATCAGTGGTCGAGGTTTCGGGTGCCCCGGGAGGTCTCGGCCTCGACCGGCGTCCGAGGTCGACCTCCAGCCACGAGGTGTGGCCGTTTCAGGCTGAGATCGAGGGTGCGGACACGACACGCGATCCGGGGTGGACCTCGAGGTACGGGGCGGTGCTCGACCCTCGGCGACAGGTGGATGTCGGCGGTGGGTCGACGCCGACGTCGGGCGCTCGTGCGGGCTCAGTCGGTCTGTTGCTCGACGAACGCTCGATAGGCGGTTGCGTCCATGAGCCCACCCAAGGGAGCCGCGTCGGCGACCTCGAGGACGACGAGCCAGCCGTCGCCGTAGGGCTGTTCGTTGACGAGCTCGGGACGCTCCTCCAGGAGCGGATTCCGCTCGACGACCGTCCCGGAGACGGGCGCGTACACGTCCGAGACCGACTTAGTCGACTCGACCTCGCTGAACGGCTGGTTCGCGGTCACGGTCGCTCCCTCGTGCGGAACGTCGACGTAGACGACGTCGCCGAGCGCCTCCTGCGCGAAGTCGGTGATGCCGACGCGGACACGGTTCGAGCCCTCGTCGCGCGCCCACTCGTGCTCCTTCGTGTACCGCAGGTCCTCGGGGAACTCCATGCGCTTCTCCTTGGCCGCATGTTCCTTGGCCCGGCACGACGGCGTGAGGCTGGAAGGTAGCACGTCGGACGGGATGGACCGACCCGGCTCACGTCTCGGGGTCGACGGAGCGATCGGTGGTGCCCCGCCAGGCACGTCGGAGGTCGCCCACGTACAGGACGGTAGCGACGTAGTACTCGACGATCCCCGCGGCGTAGAACGCCCACCCGCACGCGAGCGCCGCAGGCGCGAGTGGGTAGCCGAGGCTCCCCCACGCGATGCAGGCGATCGCCGTCATCAACGCGAACGTCGCGACCTTGCCGAGGTAGCGCACCTCGATCCTCGCTCGGCGCGTCGAGAGCAACACGAGCCCGGCGATCAGCACGGCCACGTCTCGGACCAGGATCAGGAGCGCCGCCCAGAGGGGGAAGGCGTCGGCCACCACGAGGGCGATCAGGCCCGCCGCGATCGCCAGCCGGTCGGCGACGGGGTCCAGGACCTTGCCGAGGTCGGAGACCTGCATGGTGGCACGGGCGAGCGCCCCGTCGATCCAATCGGTGGCGACCACGACTACGAACAGCACGAGCCCCGCGCGCGTCGTGTCCGGGTCCACGATCAGGACGACGAAGACGGGGGTCAACGCGATCCGGAGGAAGGAGATCACGTTCGGGATCGTCAGGACGCGGTCGGTCTGCGCCGGCTCGCTCATGGCGCGGCGAACCTACCACCGCGTCGGGCCGGCGGGATTCGAACCCGCGACCTCCTGACCCCCAGCTCTCGGGGACTCAACGCTGTGCATGGCCGCGACTTGCGCACGTCGACGACGAGCGAGTCGCGCCCAGTTATGCCCTCTGGTTCACCTTGCTGAATCACCTGAACCCGCGCTTCAGGGTCCGAGCGTCACGCCTGAAACCCTCAACCTTCCCGCCGAGGAACTCGAGCCGCTCCTGGGACATCCCGACCGCCATGAGCGCCTGCAGTCGGGGGCTGGAAGGAGCCCCGCCGGGGACTTCACCCCAAGGGTGAAGGGTCGGAGGGTGAATTCGGGATTGTCGCTTAATGGTGGTAGGTTCGGCGGCCGAGGCTCGACTGGCGGCAACGATCTTTCGATCCACCTGGGGAAGGACTGATGAGCCTACCGTCCTACAACGCTGCGAGGCGATGGGCAGCCGATCTTCGGGCGCGGGGAGGCTTCAGGTGGCACCGTTTCCCTGCCTGGCAGACGTACGGTCGGGATCGAAGGGCGCGGGGAGGCTACACGTGGCACACGTTCCGTTCCCGGCTGATGTTCGGTCGGGCCAGTACGCTCGCCTTCGCGGCCAGCGTCATCCTGGGCTCAGTTGCGCTTGTTGGATTGCTCGCAATGGCACGAGGAAGTGCCCCGAGACTGTTGGGCGAAGCCTTCACGATCGAGGTGACGGACGAGGGAGTCCCTTACGTTGCGTTGAACCCCGAAGCGCTGGGGCAAGCGCAAGGTGGGGCGGCGAAAAACCGCGCCAGTGGTCAGAGCGGCTCCCCGGCGGTTGCGCTCTTTCCGGTAGACACGAGCGGGGGTGTCGTATCTCTCGACGGCGGAGAGGGCTCGTCGGTGGGGAACGATCCCCAACCTCCGCCTGGTCCAAATCCCGGCCCTAATCCGTCACCTAATCCGTCACCTAATCCGTCGCCAGGACCTTCCCCCTCCCCGACGCCGCCGCCACCGAGCACCGAGCCGCCGCCACCGAGCACCGATGCGCCCGAAACCGCCGAGTGATTAGAACCAAGACCAACCGGACGTTCGCCGAGCTGCTGATCGACTGTGAGGAGGACCGGACGCTCCGGGCGGTACTCGTCGGGATGCTGCTGGAGATGGAGCGGCCTACCAGTCCCTGAGAGGTTCTATCCGAGCCTCTACACATCGGGGATCCCTCATGCGTCCATGGAGCGATGGAAGCCCAGCCAAGACAAATCCCCTTGACCCCAGATGCCGTGGACGCCGAGGAGGCGTCCTTCGAGGCCTTCTTCGCCGCCGAGTGGAGCCGGCTCTTCAGGGCTCTGCTCCTGCTCACGGGGAGCAAGGAGGAGGCGGAGGACGTCGCTCAGGCAGCCTTCCTCACGATGCTCGAGCGATGGGACAACCTGGATCGCGTCTCGGACCTTCAGGGCTACCTGTACCGAACGGCGCTGAACGCGTACCGCAGCCTCTATCGTCGTGCACGGCTTGCCGCCAAGCGCGTTCTCGCGCCTGGTCGAGCCGCGACCGACCCGTTCGAACAAATCGCTGAACGCGAGAGCGCGGTCCGTCTTCTCCTCGCGCTTACCACCCGTCAACGCGAGGCGATGGTCCTCACGGGGATCGAGGGATTCGACTATCGCGAAGCGGGAGCGCTGCTTGGGGTCAAGGAGTCCACCGTGAGATCGCTCGTCGCTCAAGCGAGAGCCCAGTTTGCCAAGGAGACCCATATCGATGAATGAGCAGGAGATCCTCAACAGAGCCAAGCGGGCGGCGATGAGCGTCGACGAGCTGGTACAGCCCTACGACGCGCTGCTTCGTCGGCGCGACCGCAAGCGCCGGAACCAGCGCATCGC
>DATEQE010000227.1:0-3033 GCA_035272825.1 Actinomycetota bacterium | reverse complement strand
CCCGCGCCCCACACGCGTTCGAGGAGCCAACGATGCGTGAGGAGCTTCCCCGGGTGCTCGGCCATCGCCTCGAGCAGCGACCATTCCGTCTTCGTCAGATGCACGTCGGTTCCGTCGCGGTAAACCCGATGGGTCGAGAGGTCGATCACGACCCCCTCCATCTCGTACCGCGGAGGCGTGCTCTCGGGTGGCCGGCTCCGCCGGAGCAGGGCGCGGACGCGGGCGAGGAGCTCCTCGACCCCGAACGGCTTGGTCAGGTAGTCGTCCGCCCCGAGGTCGAGCGCCTGCACCTTGCCCGCCTCATCCTCGCGAACGGACAGGATGAGGATCGGGACCTGCGTCCAGGTGCGGAGCCGGCGACACACCTCCATCCCGTCGATCCCAGGCAGATTCAGGTCGAGGACGACCAGATCCGGCATCGACACCTCGGCCTCGGCGATCGCGTCCTCGCCGTCCGGCGCGGTCAGGACCTCGTGCCCCCGCGCGGCGAGCGCCCGACGGAGCGCCCGCAGGATCTGCACCTCGTCGTCGACGACGAGGATCCGGCTCACGTCTGGCCCCGGCTCCCCGCAACGGCGATCGCGAACGTCGCTCCCCCGCCCGGCGTCTCCTCGACCCAGACCTCGCCGTCCATCGCCACCGCGAACCCCTTGGCGATCGCGAGACCGAGGCCTGCACCAAGCCTCGGATTGCGTTGGTCGAGCTCGTAGAAGGGGTGGAACAGCGCCTCGCGAGCGTCCGGTGGCAACCCGCGCCCATGGTCGATGACGCGGATCGTGACCCGACCGTCGGCGCTGCGCGCGGTCACCTCCACCTCCGAGGAGTCGCCGTTCGAGGCGCGAACCGCGTTGTCGAGCAGGTTGGTCAAGACACGGTCGAGGAACACCCGGTCGGCGCGGACGATGTCTCCCTCTTCGATCCGTGTGCGGATCCGCGCACCCGGCCACACCCGACCGACGTTTCGGACGCTCGTCGCGATCGCGTCCGCGAGATCGACGTTCTCGAGATGCGCGTGGAGCACACCGGCCTCGATGCGCGACATGTCGAGGAGGTTCGCGATCAGGGCGTTCAGCCGCTCGGTCTCCGAGTCTATGGCCTCCAGCACCTCGCGCCGCTCCTCGCCGGTCCGCGAAACCTCGTCGTCGAGCAGGTCGGTGACGTTCGCCTTGATCGCGGCGAGCGGGCTGCGGAGATCGTGCGAGACGGCGGCGAGCAGGGTCTGGCGGAGGCGCTCGGTCTGCCGGTAGACCTCGGCGCCGGTCGCGGCCCGGAGCAGTCGATCGCGTTCGAGGACGAGGGCGAGCTGGTCGCCGAACGCCCGGAGGATCCTGCTCTCGGCGGGTGTGAGCGCGTCCCGCTCACCCCGCAGCACCAGGAGCCCGACGTTGTTCGCGCCGATGCTGAGCGGGAGGCGCTCGGGTGGCCGCTCCGGCGAACGCGGGTCCCATTCGGGGACGATCTCGCCCGGACCGCACCCGACCGCGACCTCCTCGCGGAGCCCTCCGGCGTGCGCAGTATCGCGAACGAACAGCGCGCCGGCGTCGTAGTCGAACATCGGGAGGACGAGCCCGAGGATCTCCCGATAGGCCTCCTGCCCCGGGGGGCGCATCACGAGCTCGCGGGAGAGGTCCTGGAGCGTTCGGAGCTCCTCCTCTCGCGCCTCGGCCGCCGCGGCTCGCTCGATGGCCCGCCCGAGCAGGATGGAGATCACGACCGACAGGCCGAGGAACACGAACAGGACGACCACGTGCTCGGGCTGACTGATCACCCACCTCCCGTACGGTGGGAGGAAGAAGTAGTTGAAGACACCGAACCCGAGGATCGATGCGACCACCCCGGGCCCGATCCCGCCGATCCCGGCCGCCGCGACCACGACGACCAGGAACCCGAACCCCTTGGCGAGGGGGGCGATCTCATCCCGGAACGGGAGGAGGGCGGCGGTGAGCGCAGCCGTTCCTCCGATCGCAACGACATACGCCACGGCTTGCTGGCGTGGCCGCGGGGACCGCATCTGTCGGAGCACGCGGCCAGCTGATCGCGTGTTCTGTTGGCCCATGTCGTCACCTCCGGCCTCGTCATACAAAGCATCCCACCCGAGACACGGCGAGCGAGGTCCGCGAACCCAATCCTCACGGATCCCATACGCGGACCACACGCTTCCTTACGGGTCCTTGACGCCGGCGGTCCTAGCCTTGCGGTGGCTTGGGAGACAGGGGGTTCGGATGCTCGACCTATTGATGATCGCCCTCACGGTGGTGTTCTTCGTCGCGGCGTTCGCACTGGTCGTGTGGCTGGAGCGCGTATGAGCCTCGCCGACGTCCTCGAGCTCATCCTCGCGGTGGCGCTGCTCGTGTACCTCACGTACGCGCTCATCCGGCCGGAACGCTTCTGACATGGTCACCATCGTCGTCTACATCCTCCTGTTGATCGCCCTTACGCCCCCGCTCGGTTCGTACATGTACCGCGTCTACAGGCGCGAGGACATCGGCAGAGCGGAAGGGGTCGTCTATCGGCTGATCGGCGTCAACCCCACCCTCGAGCAGTCGTGGCGCCGCTACGCCACGGCCTGCCTGTCGTTCAGCCTGCTGTCGATGCTGTTCCTGTACGCGATGTTCCGTCTCCAGAACCACCTGCCGCTCAACCCGGTGGGGCTCGGGGCGGTCGATCAGTACGTGTCGTTCAACACGTCCTCCAGCTTCATCACCAACACGAACTGGCAGGCCTACGGCGGCGAGACCACGATGACCTACCTCAGCCAGATGCTCGCGCTGACCTTCCAGAACTTCGCCTCGGCGGCGGCCGGGATCGCCGTGCTGATCGCGCTGTTCCGGGGATTCGTCCGCTCGAAGACCGACGAGCTCGGCAACTTCTGGCGTGACCTGGTCCGCGGAACGATCTACATCCTGCTTCCACTCTCGGCGATCGTGGCCGTGCTGCTCGTGACGCAGGGCGTCGTCCAGACGCTCGGCTCATCGGTGTCGGCCACCGGCATCCAGGGGTTCGGGCAGACGATCGCCCGCGGACCGGTCGCGG
>DATEQE010000226.1:0-2960 GCA_035272825.1 Actinomycetota bacterium | reverse complement strand
CGCCGAGGATCTCCTTGAGCGCCGGTTCCCGCTCGACGAGCCGGACCTTCCCCGAGGGCGCGTACCCGCGGACGAAGGCCGAGCGGGAGCGCTCGAGGTCGATCGAGTAGCCGAAGGTCGCCAGCCCGTATCCGTACCGGCCGTAGATGCCGCCCTCGGATGCGTAGAGCACATCGACGAACTCGCCGCGCCGGTGCGCGTCGTCGAGCAGCGTGCGCATCAGCCGCGTGTTGATCCCCCGCCGCCGATGGGTCGCACGGACGCCGACCGCCGTCACGAAGCCGATCTCGATCTCGCCTCCCGGCACCGTCATCGGCATCGTGAAGACGGCAGCGGTCCCGACGATGTCGGGCCCGTCGATGGCCGCGAACGACCGGTCGAGCTCGACCAAGGCCCGCTCGCGCTCGATGTCCTCGTCGGTGGGGGCGTCGCTGAACGCGATCTCGACCGCGCGGGCGTAGGTCGCGAACTCGTCCTCGGAGATCGTTCGGATCTCGACGTCCATCCGAGGAGCTTACGGGCTCGGGAGGCCCTCGAAGAGGTCGGTCAGGACCGGGTCGCGCGGCCGGCGCTCGGGCCAGGCGACCACGAACGACTCGGTCGAGAGCATCTCGGGCCACAGGTCGAACGGGACGTCCTCGAGCTCGGCCTGCGTCTTGTGGGAGCGGATCGCCTCCAGCTTGCGCTCGTACGCGCTCGAGACGTCGATCCGCGCACCGATCGTGGCGTCCGCGACGCCGCGCGGCATGAACGGCTGGGTCGGATCCATCGGTTCGAGCCCCCGCTCGCGCAGGAGCTCGTTCAACCGGTCGAGCGAGCCCTGCGGGATCGCGTGGTGCAGGAGCCGCGAGAACGCCGTGCCGCTCACGGACGTCCGCAGGTCGCCGAACGCCTCGGTCGCGATCCGGCCGATCGCGACGTGATCCTCGTGCCCCGTGATCCCATCGGGCCCGAACGTCACCACGACCTCCGGCGAGGCGGCCTCAAGCAGGTCCCGCACCTCCGCCACGAGGGCCTCGCGTGGCATCCGGTCCAGGCCGCCGTCCGGATGCCGGAGGAATCGCACGTCCGGGTCGAGCCCGAGGGCTCGCCACGACGCGACGTCCTCGGCCTCGCGGACCTTCGCGAGGGTCTCGCGGGTCGCGAGCGAGGCGTCGGCGATGCGGCCGGCCTCGCCGCTCGTCGCCAGGATCACGGTGAGCTCGAGCTCGTCCTGCGCGTGGAGCGCGAGGCTGCCGCCCACCCCGAACGTGTCGTCGTCGGGATGCGCGAAGACGCACGCGACCCGTCGCACGGGGCTACGGCAGCGGCGGGAGGTCGAGCAGCGGCTCGAGCCCGATCGTGAGCCCCGGGCGGACCATCACGGCCCGGGCGGCCATCAGTACGCCCGGCATGAACGAGGACCGATCGGTCGAGTCGTGCCGGATCGTGAGCGTCTGTCCCTGCCCGCCGAAGATGACCTCCTGGTGCGCCACCAGCCCGGGCAGCCGAACCGAGTGCACGCGGATCCCCTCGACGTCGCCCCCGCGCACCCCCTCGAGCGACTCGGCGAGCGGGCCGCGCCAAGACCCGTCCCGCTCCTCCTGGATCCGGCGGACCGTGGCGACCGCGGTCTCCGAGGGGGCGTCCGCCTTCTGGTCGTGATGGAGCTCGATGATCTCGACGGCCGGCAGGTAGCGGACCGCCTGTGCGGCGAAGCGCTGCATCAGCACCGCGCCGAGCGCGAAGTTCGCCGCGACGATCACGTTGGATTCGTGACCCTCGTCCGAGAGCAGCTTGTCGATCTCCTGCAGGTTCTCGAGCGAGATCCCCGTCGTGCCGACCACCGCGTGCACCGCGTGCGAGATGCACCAGCGGATGTCGTCCATCGCGACGTCCGGGTGCGTGAAGTCGATCGCGACCTCGGCGTTGGCCTCGAGCAGCCGATCGAGCTCGTCTGAGACCGGCGCGTCGATCTCGGGGTGTCCGATCATCTGTCCGATCTTCTGCCCGACCTTCGAGCGATCGATCGCCGCGACGAGCGCGAAGTCGTGCGAGTCCGCCAGGGCCCGGCAGACCATCAGCCCCATCCGGCCGCAGGCACCGATCACGCCGACGCGGATCACGCGATCGCGTCCTTGCTCGAGAAGGGACCGAGGACGGTGACCGTCATCGGTTGCGAGAGTACCCGTTCGGCGGCGCGCGCCGCGTCCTCCGGCGTCACGGCGTCGATGCGACCCAGCAGCTGGTTCACGGTCAGGGTCTCGCCGTGCCCGATCTCCGACTTGCCCAGCCGCGACATGCGCCCGCCGGGGTCCTCGAGCGACAACACGAGCGACCCCTTCATGTGGCCCTTCGCGCGCTCGAACTCGTCGACGCCGAGGCCCTTGTGAGCCACGTCCTCGAGCTCGGCCCGTATGATCGCGAGGACCTCTTTCGCGCGCCCGGGCGTGGTACCGGCGTAGGCGCAGAACACGCCCGCCTCCGCGTACATCGCATGGTAGGAATACACGCTGTACGCGAGCCCTCGCTTCTCCCGCACCTCCTGGAACAGCCGGGAGCTCATCCCGCCGCCGAGCGAGTTGTTCACGACCCCGAACGCGAACCGGTCCGGATCGGTCCGCGACAGACCGCCGGTCCCGACACAGATATGGGCCTGCTCGGTCTTGCGCTTGTTGACCAGCGAGCGTCCAGACGGGGTGGGGGCGTCGCCGGCGGTCCGCAGGTTCCATGCGCTCGGGCCCTCGGCGCGCACGTCGCCCGGCTCCATGTGCTCGGCGACGAGCTCGAGTAACTCCTCGTGCCGCAGGTTCCCCGCCGCGACGACGACCACGTTGCCCGCGACGTAGCGCTTGCGATAGAAGCGCCGCACCTGGTCGCGGCCTGCGGCCTGGATGCTCTGCTTGGTGCCGAGGATCGGCCGTCCGAGCGGGTGGCCGGGCCACAGCGTCTCGGTGAACAGGTCGTGCACGAGATCGCCC
>DATEQE010000225.1:0-4955 GCA_035272825.1 Actinomycetota bacterium | reverse complement strand
CCGAGCGCTCCTCGGCCGGTTCCGCGGGACCGAGGTCGACACGGCTGGCGATGGGTTCTTCGCCACGTTCGACGGCCCCGCACGCGGCGTCCGGTGCGCACAGGCGATCGGCGAAGCGGTTCGAGATTTCGGGCTCGAGATACGCGGGGGGGTGCACACGGGCGAGGTCGAGACGATCGGCGGCAAGATCGGGGGGATCGCCGTGAATGTCGGCGCGAGGATCGCGGCGCTTGCGACCCCGTCCGAGGTTCTGGTCTCTCAAACGGTCAGAGACCTGGTTTCGGGTTCTGGCCTCAGCTTCGAGGACGCCGGCGAGCACGAGCTCAAGGGCGTCCCCGACCGCTGGCACCTGTACCGGGTGGTGAAGTAGGTCAGTCGAACGAGTAGCGTCCAGTGGGCCGAAAGAGGGCGCTAAGAAATCGGGTCTGCACCCGAGAGCCGTCCGGAAGTCGCGCGTCCACCAAAGTGACGTTGCGTCGACCCGAAGACCCAGGGGCGCCACGATGCGCTCGATCACTGGAGGACCGCCTCCTCCCCCTCAAACAGACGGTCCGCCACCCTCTCGATCCGCCCTTTCCGCTCCTTGTGCGTAGACCTGAGGAAGGAGGCCCCTGAGCGCAGCCGGGCCGTGGGTAGGGGCGCAGGCGTCTCCCGACTCGCGGGGGAAGACGAGCGCGTCGACGGCGACGCAACCTCCCGGACCGCAGATCATCGGGTTCGCGACGTGGGAAACAGGCTACGGCGTCCCGTGGGACTACCCGGGCGACGACTACCCGGGGTGGCCGTCGGACACCACCCCCGACGCGGGCGCCTTCGTCTAGCCCTCGACACGGGGAGCCGCGATCCCGGTCAGGATCTGGAACCCGGCCTCCAACGTGGGCGGGTCGTTGTCGGGGATCTGCGCGCTGAGGATCCGCTCGCCGATCGCCCACGCGATCGTTTCTGCGCCCTGCTCGTACCCACGCAGCTGCCACGGGTCGGTCGACGCGTTCCACTCGCGGAGCCGCCGGAACTCGAGGAACCGCTCGCGGGTGTCGAGGTCCGTGTGCTCGTCGAGCCAGATGTGGCTCATCTCGTGCAAGAGGGTCCTGCTAGTCATCGTGTTGACGGTGGTCGTGCACACATCGACCGTGCCTGCCCGCGCATAGCCGAGGTGCCCACCACACCCGGCACGGTCCGCGTGGAAGCGGATCTCGACGCCCGGGGCGGCGAGGCCGGCCGCCTCGAACCGCCCAGCCGCCCACCGGCTGAGCGCGACCTGTTCGGGACGCTCGGCCGAGACCCGGACGCCGGGCGCGACGACCACCGCGGGGGCCGGCCGAGCCGTGGCGCCGAGGGCTCCGGCGGCGAGGAGCGCGATCCCGATCCCGATGCGGACGATCGTGTGCATGCGGGCACGGTCGGCCCGGGCGCATGCAGACCTCCGGACGGCCGGCTAGCACCCGCCATGCGGACCTTGCAGTCGGCTTGCGAGCTGCGGGCGTGCAAGCCCGTTACAAGAATCCGGGTCCAGACTGTCCGCATGTCGATCGCCCAGGCACGGCGTCGAGGGGTTCCCCACCATGGGACGCGGCGATACGGTTCGGCCGTGCGCTTCCAACTGCTGGGACCGCTCGAGGTCTCGGGCGACGACGGACCGGTCACGATCGGCGGCCCGAAGCAGCGGCTCGTGCTCGCACATCTGCTGCTGCAGGTCAACCGGATCGTGTCTGCCGATCAGCTGATCGACGCCGTGTGGGGCGAGGAACCGCCTGACGCCGCACGAGGCACCCTCCAGGCATACATCTCGCGGCTGCGTTCGGCGCTCGGTTCGGACCGCATCGAGAGCCACGCGCCCGGATACCGGTTCCGCGCCGACCCCGAGGAGCTCGACGCGTTCCGCTTCGAGACCCTCGTGCACGAGGTCCGCGAGGATGAACTCGAGCAAAAGGCCGCGCTCGACGCGCTCGACGAAGCGCTGGAGCTCTGGCGCGGACCCGCCCTGGCCGACCTCGCGATCGAGCCGTCGCTCGCGGGTGCGATCACCCGGCTCGAGGAGCTCCGCCTCGGCGCCACCGAGGAGCGGATCGGTGCCCTGCTCGACCTCGGCGAGCATGCGGAGGTCGTCGCCGAGCTCGAGGCAGCGACGAGCGCCCACCCGCTGCGGGAGCGCCTGTGGGGCCAGCTCGTGCTCGCGCTCTACCGGTCAGGCCGTCAGGCAGACGCGCTTGCCGCGTTCGAGCACGCGCGGGGCTTGCTGGCCGACGAACTGGGGATCGATCCGTCGCGCGAGCTCCAGGACATCCACGAGCGTGTCCTGCGGCAGGACGACTCGCTTCAACTTCCCGGCGAGCCGCTACGCGGCTACCGGTTGCTCGACAAACTCGGCGAAGGTGCCTTCGGCTCCGTGTACCGAGCGATCCAGCCACAGGTCGAGCGCGAGGTGGCGATCAAGTCGATCCACGCGGAGCTCGCGAACCAGCCCGACTTCGTCCGCCGCTTCGAGCGCGAGGCGCAGCTCGTGGCGCGCCTCGAACACCCGCACATCGTGCCGCTGTACGACTACTGGCGCGAGCCGGACGCCGCGTACCTGATCATGCGGTACCTGCGGGGCGGCAGCCTCGAGGACGTGCTCGAGCTCGGCCCGCTCGAGCCCGAGCGCGCGGTCCGGATCCTCGATCAGATGGGCGCCGCGCTGGACGCCGCGCACCGGCAGGGCGTCGTCCACCGCGACGTGAAGCCGGGCAACGTCCTGCTGGACGACGAGGGCAACGCGTACCTGAGCGACTTCGGCATCGCGCTCGAGACGGGCGCGCCCGAGCAGACCGCAGGGACGATGGTGCGCGGCACGCCCGCCTACCTGTCCCCCGAGCAGATCAAGCTCGAGCCGACGACACCGCGATCGGACATCTACGCGCTTGGCGTCGTGCTGTTCGAGATGCTGACGGGCACCCACCCTTTCCCCGACTCCTCGCTCAAGGTCCTGCTCGATCAGCACCTGAGGCAACCGCTCCCCTCGGTCCGCGGGTCGCGACCCGAGCTCTCACCGGCGATCGACGCGGCGATCGCGCAGGCGACGGCGAAGGATCCGGCGGCGCGGTTCGCGAACGTCCTCGAGCTGTGCGCCGCGTTCCGGGGTGCCGTCGAGGGCACCGGCGCCCGCGTCGCTCGGACCGAGCTCCGCAACCCATACAAAGGATTGCGCGCGTTCATCGAGGCCGACAGCGCGGACTTCTTCGGGCGCGAGCTGCTGACGCGCCGCCTGATCGAACGGATGGCCGAGCCCGGCGCCGACCGGTTTCTGTGCCTCGTGGGCCCATCCGGCTCGGGCAAGTCCTCGGTCGTTCGTGCCGGGCTCGTGCCCGCGATCCGCCGCGGCGTGCTGCCCGGATCGGAGCGCTGGTACGTCGTCGAGCTGCTCCCGGGTGCCCACCCGCTCCGCGAGCTCGAGACGGCCCTGTTGGGCGTCTCGGTCGACCCCCCGCCCTCGCTGCTCGACGAGCTCGAGCGCAGCGAGCTGGGCCTGGCGCGCGCGGTCGACCGGCTGCTGCCCGACCCCGACGCCGAGCTCGTGATCGTCCTGGATCAGCTCGAGGAGCTGTTCACGATGGTCGAGCTTGAGACCGAGCGGACCCACCTGCTCGCGAGCATCCAGGCGGCCACCACCGATCCCGCGGGACGGGTCCGGGTGATCGCCACGCTCCGAGCCGACTTCTACGACCAGCCGCTGTCCGTTCGCGGCTTCGGCGACCTGCTCGCCGCGCGCAACGAGGCGATCACGCCGATGTCGCCCGAGGAGCTCGAGCGCGCGATCGTGGGCCCGGCCGAGCGCGTCGGGCTCGACATCGAACCGGGTCTGGTGGCCGCGATGATCGCCGACGTGATCGACCGCCCGGGCGCGTTGCCGCTGTTGCAGTACGCGCTCACCGAGCTCGCCGATCGCGAGGACGTGGGCGCCCTCACGCTGAACGCGTACCGACGGATCGGCGGCGTCTCGGGCGCCCTCGCGCGCCGTGCCGAGCACCTGTACGACGCGCTCGACGACGAGGGGCGCGACGCCTGCCGGCAGCTGTTCCTGCGCCTGGTCACGCTCGGCGACGGAACGGAGGACACGCGCAGCCGCGTCAAGCGCTCCGAGCTGATCGCGGTCTCGAAGGGCGCCACGGACGCCGTGATCGACGGGTTCGACCGCCACCGCCTCCTGTCCTTCGACCGCGACCCGGCATCGCGAGAGCCGACGGTCGAGATCGCCCACGAGTCGCTGCTTCGTGTGTGGGCGCGCCTGCGCAGCTGGATCGACGAGGCACGCGACGACCTCCGGACGAGGGACGCGTTGGCCGCTCCAGCCGCTGAGTGGGAGGCCGCGGGGCGCGACGAGAGCTTCCTGCTCCGCGGTGCCCGGCTCGAGCAGATCGCCACATGGTCCGACTCGACGAGCGTCGCGCTGACCACCACCCAAGAGCGGTACCTGGAGGCGAGCCTCGCGCGACGTCAAGAGGACGTCGCTGTGGAGGAGGCGAGACGGACCCGAGAGCTGGCGCTCGAGCGACGGTCCCTGCGGCGAGCACGAGCGGTGGTTGCGGTGCTGACCGTGGCCGCGTTGGTGGCGGGCGGTCTGACGATCATCGCGACCAGGCAGGGCGACCGGGCCGAGCGGCAAGCGCGGATCGCCACGGCCCGAGCGCTTGCCTCCGCGGCCGAGGCGAACCTCGACGTCGACGCGGAACGGTCGATCCTGCTCGCGCTCCAGGCGATCGAGACGACCCGAGCCGAGGACGGGACTGTGCTTCGGGAGGCCGAGCAGGCCCTGCACCACGCCGTGAGCGGCTCGCGGATCGTCCGGTCCTTCCCGGGCGCTGGCGACATCGTGGACTGGAGCCCGGACGGGTCGCTCTTCGTCACCGAGGGTCTGGACGAGACCGGGCTCATCGACATCCGGGACGCCCGAACGGGCGAGTCCGTGATCCCCCCGTTCC
>DATEQE010000224.1:0-4746 GCA_035272825.1 Actinomycetota bacterium | reverse complement strand
CGTCCTCCAGACGAGGCCACGGCGTCACCCGACCCTTGATCAGATCGATGACCAGCACGGTGTCCATCGCGGCCTCGACCGCGACGCCGCAGGTCTCTCCCTCGCCCTGGCGGCAGTGCCCGTCCCCGAGCGAGAAGAGCGCGCCATCGACGTTCACGCCCAGGTAGCAGGTCGTGCCGGCCCGCATCTCGGGCGTGTCCATGTTCCCGCCGTGGGCATCGGGCACCAGCGACGAACGCGCCTCACCCCCCGTCGGCGCGACGCCCACCGTCCCGTGCATCGGATCGAGCGGCAGGTCGGTCGCGAAGTCGCCGTTGCGCGCCTCGAAGTGCACGAGCCGCGCCGCACGGTCGACGTCGTAGCGCCACACGAGCTCGGGGAGCGGGTCCTGCAGCGTCACGGTCCTCGTCGTGGACGTCAGCGCCCCGAACAGCGGGAACGTCGTCGAGACGGCCCAGTCTCTGGACGGCTCGATCGAGACGAAGTGCAGGGCGAGCGTGTCGCCCGGTTCGGCGCCCTCGACGTAGAAGGGCCCGGTCTGTGGGTTGAACGCCGTGATCTTCTTCGAGGGCAGGTCGTCCACGCTCTCGACGAGACCCCCGAAGCAGTCGTCGGTCCAGACCTCGAGCACATCGCCCGGCTTGACCTTCATCACGGGCTCGACCCCGCCAAAGGTCCATGCATAGTCGCTGCGTTCGGGTCGGAAGCTCACGACGTTCAGACCGGCCATCACGCCTCCTCGCGGGATCGGTGACCCGATCGTAGACCCGGGCGTGCGGGCGAGGCTAGGCGCGGCTTGGGGATCAGGCCGCCGCCCGGACGACCCCCCAGAACCGGCCGAACAAGGCGCGGGCCCGCTCCTCGTGGGCCTCGATGAAGCGGTCGGTCTGTGCCTCGAGCTCCTCTCGAGTCGTGCCCCACGCTCGGACACCCTCGTCGCCGGCGGTCTTGAGCCACAGGTCGATCTCGGCGCGATCCACCTCGATGTGGAACTGCGTGCCCCACGCGGTCTGGCCGTAGCGGAACGCCTGCGTCCGCACGAGCTCGCCGGTCGCGAGCAGCGTCGCGTCCTCGGGAAGGTCGAACGTGTCCTCGTGCCAGTGGAAGACCACGTCGCCGTCGTCGAACACGGACATCAGGGGGTCCTCCAACGCCTCCGGCGTGGGGTGCAGCGCGTTGAAGCCGATCACGCGCACGCCAGCCGAGTAGACGGGGTGCCCGAGAGCCCTCGCGAGCATCTGGCCTCCGAGGCAGATCCCGAGGTACGGGACGCCCGCCGTGAGCGCCGCGCGGACGTACTCGCGCTCCGTCCCCAGGAACGGGTACTCGTCGGTCTCGTCGACGTTCATGGTCCCGCCGTAGACGACGACGCCCGAGACCTCGGACAGCTCGGGGAGCGACGCTCCCGTGTGTGCGAGGTGCTCGATCCAGGGGAGGCCTTCCGCGTCGAGGGTCCCCGGCACCACTCCGAACGTCTCCCAGTCGGCGTGCCCGACCAACAGGACCGGTCGCATGCCGTCAGTCTAGCGGCGGCCTGGGCGGTCCCCGCCCCGGCGCGCCCGGACCGGTTCGCATGCCGGTTCGCATCCGGTTCGCATCTGGGCCGCTCCGTCTGCCAGACTCCGCACGACCGAGGAGGCACGATGACCACGATGACCGGCAAGTCCATGCGGCTCAAGCGGGTGGTCGACCCGGCCGGCGTGTCCGTGATCTGTGCGCTCGACCACGGCATGACCTCGCCGACGTTCCTCGAACCCCTGGCGGACATCGAGGCGCGGACGCGCGAGACGGTGGCCGGCGGGGCCAACGTGATCATGATGAGCAAGGGCATGATCCGGATCGCCGAGCCGGCATTCTCGCCTACGACGTCGCTCGCGCTGCTCCTGTCGGCCTCCGCCGATCCCGGGGGTGACCGGCCCCAGATCGTGCAGATCGCGGAGGTGGAGGAGGCGCTCGTTCTCGGCGCCGACGCCGTGGTGCTCTTCACCGCACTGGGAGGGGACACGGAGTCCGGGATGATCGACATCCTCTCGTCGGTCGGACGCGAGTGCGCGGCGCTCGGCATGCCGTTCATCGCGGAGGCCGAGTTCCCCACCACGTACGCGACGGTTGAGGAGCTGAAACAGCAGTACGGGTTCGAGTACCTGCGCCGGAACGTGCGACTGTGTGCCGAGCTCGGCGCCGACATCGTGAAGACCAACTGGCCGGGCGATCCCGAGGCGTTCGCCAAGCTGGTGGAGGCGACGAACGGCATCCCCGTCGTGCTCGCGGGCGGCTCGCGGTTGGAGGACAAGGAGCTGCTGTGGCGGATGCAGGTGGCCGTCGAGGCCGGCGCGATCGGGTGCTCGGTCGGGCGGAACATCTTCATGCACCAGTCGCCCGAGGCGATCACCCGCGCGCTCTCGCGGGTGATCCGCGAGCGGTGGAGCGCCGACAAGGCCCACGACGCGCTCGTCGAGGAGCTCGGACGGTGAGGGGCGTGGTGCTGACCGTGCCGGCGTCGGGGGAGCGAGCGCGATGAGGGCCGCGTTCATGACCGACGTGAACGCGGTCGAGGTGCGCGAGACCGAGGAGCCCAAGCTCGACCCCCGCGGCGCGATCCTGCGGGTCGAGGCCTGCGGTATCTGCGGGACGGACGCCAGGACGTTCTTCAACGGCGACCCGCGCGCGCCGGCGCCCTGGGTGCTCGGCCACGAGCCGGT
Organism: Actinomycetota bacterium; assembly: GCA_035272825.1. GTDB lineage: Bacteria > Actinomycetota > UBA4738 > UBA4738 > HRBIN12 > DASSJM01. The sequence goes on along the minus strand of DATEQE010000224.1, from coordinate 2,044 downwards.
CGGCGTGCTCCAGGAGGTCGGCCCCGAGGCCGTGCTCCCGCCCGGCGTCGCGAAGGGAGATCGCGTGTTCCTCGGCTCGATCCTCACCTGCGGCGAGTGCCGCTGGTGCATGGACGGGTTCCAGAACCTGTGCGAGCACCACCTCCTCTACGGGTACGACCCGTTCCCGGGCGCCTACGCCGAGTGGGCGTCCGTGCCGCCGATCGCGACGAAGAACCTGATCCCCCTTCCCGACGATCTCCCCTCCGATCTCGCGACGGTCGCGGACCCGTTCGCCTGCGCGCTCAACGGCGTCGAGATGCTCGACGTCCGCCTCGGCGACGCCGTGGTGATCCTCGGCACCGGGCCGATCGGCTGCTGGCAGGCGGTGATGTGCCGGGACCGGGGCGCGAGCCGCATCTACCTGACCGACGTGCAGCAGGACCGGCTCGACCTCGCGATGGCCGTCGTCGGGTCGCTCGTCGACGAGGCGTTCGTCGCGGGCGAGGACAATGGGGTGGGCGAGGTGCTCGCGAAGACCGGCGGCGTGGGCGCCGACCGCGTGAGCGTGGCGGCGCCTTCCAAGCAGGCGCAGCAGGCTGCGCTCGAGATGGCAGCCAAGCGGGCGAGGGTCGTGTACTTCGCCGGGCTGCCCAAGCACGACCCGGTGAGCCCGCTCGACATGAACGAACTCCACTACAAGGAGCTCGCGATCCTCGGGGCGTACGGTGCGACGCACCGTCAATACCGGATCACGATGGACTACCTGGACCGGCGGCAGGAGGACCTCGCCCGCGTGGTCACGCACCGGTTCCCCTTGGAGGAGATCGCGCAGGCGTTCGAGACGATCCGCTCCGGGGCGGGCCTGAAGACGGTCATCCTGCCGTGACGGGCCCGTACGTGATCGGCTGCGACGTCGGTTCGCAGGGGACGAACTGCGCGCTCTACGCGGCAGACGGGATGCTGGTCTCGTCCTCGTACCAGGCCTACGACCTGTCGTTCCCGTTCCCCGGCGCCGCCGAGCAGGACCCGGGCGCGTGGGCGCCCGCGATCGTGGCCGGCGTCCGGGAGCTGCTCGACGAGGTGCCCGAGGGCCCTTCCGCCGTCAAGGGGCTGTCGTTCGGGTCGCAGCTGGATGGGATGGTGGTGTGCGACGCGGAGGCTCGCCCTCTGCGCCCGGCGATGATCTGGATGGATCGTCGCGCCGAGGCCCAGGCCGCGGCGGTCGCCGAGCGGATGCCGGCGGAGCGGTTCTACCGTCACGTCGGCGCGAACCTGGACTCCTCCCACGCGATCTTCAAGGCCCTCTGGGTCCGCGACGAGGAGCCGGAGGTGTGGGCGAAGGCGGCGACGCTGATGTCGCCTGGGACGTACGCGCTCCGCGAGATCGCGGGTCCCATTGCCGTCGACTACTCGAATGCGTCCTCGTTCGCGCTCCTTGACCCTCGCACGCGTGCGTGGTCACCCGAGGTCCTCGCGGCCGTCGATGTGCCCGAGTCGATGCTGCCCGAGGTGGTGGCCGCGACGGAGCCCATCTCGGCGATTACCGCGGCGTTCGCGGAGGCGACGGGGCTGGACACTTCGACCATCGTCGCGGTTGGGTGCGGCGACGAGATGGCCGCGACGCTCGGCGCGGGCGTGTTCGAGCCCGGGGAAGTCTGCGACGTCGTCGGGACGGCGGAGCCGGTGTGCGCGGCGTCGAGCGAGCCGCGCGAGGACCCGACGATGCTCGTCGAATGCCATCCGCACGCCGACCCCGACGCGTGGTTGCTCGAGAACCCGGGGTTCGTCTCGGGCGGCAACCTGCGGTGGTGGCGCGACCAGTTCGCGCCGATCGAGCGGGGGGCCGAGGCCGAGGGGCTCGGCGACGCCTACGACCTGCTCTCGAAGGAAGCGGAGCGCGTACCTCCCGGCGCCGAAGGACTGGTGTTCCTGCCGTGCATGCAGGGGGCGATGGCCCCCGAGTGGAACGGGGCCGCGCGCGGCGTGTTCTACGGGCTCACGCTCGCGCACTCGCGCGCGCACATGACACGCGCGATCCTGGAGGGCAGCGCGTTCGCGCTCC
>DATEQE010000223.1:0-2665 GCA_035272825.1 Actinomycetota bacterium | reverse complement strand
CGGTCGAGAAGGCGAACGTGGGCACGATGGGCTCCTTGACGGGTCGGGGACGAACAGCGCGGAAGTCTACCGATGGCGGATGTCCGGCGGCCGACGGCACCCGGGGCCGCTCGATAGGCTGAGCCGGCCGTGGACGCCAGGGACCTTCGCGATCTCGTGCGCTTCGACGAGGACGGGCCGCATCACGAGGAGCTGTTCGAGTCCGAGCACCTGTGGTCCGAGATCGTCTGTCTCGAGCGGAACCAGGCGCTCGGGACGATCGAGGACCCGGACTCGGATGCGCTCGTGCTCGTCGTGACCGGCCGGGTCGTCGTGCAGGTGAACCTGGGCCGCAAGCGCCTCGAGCAGTGGGAGACGACGCTGGTCCCAGCGGGCTCCGAGCTGACGATCACGAACGCGACCGGCGACCCCGCCGTGGTCTTGCTCGTCGCCGCGCCCCCGCCGCCGAAACGCTTGGTCAGCGAGTAGCCCGCCGGGACCAGCGTCGTCTCCCACTGCTCGAGGCGCTTGCGGCCCAGGTTCACCTGCACGACGACCCGGCCGGTCACGACGAGCACGAGTGCATCCGAGTCCGGGTCCTCGATCGTCCCGAGCGCCTGGTTCCGCTCGAGACAGACGACCTCGGACCACAGGTGCTCGGACTCGAACAGCTCCTCGTGATGCGGCCCGTCCTCGTCGAAGCGCACGAGGTCGCGAAGGTCCCTGGCGTCCACGGCCGGCTCAGCCTATCGAGCGGACCCGGGTGCCGTCGGCCGCCGGCCATCCGCCATCGGTAGACTTCCGCGCTGTTCGTCCCCGACCCGTCAAGGAGCCCATCGTGCCCACGTTCGCCTTCTCGACCGACCGAGCCACCGATCTCGCCGTCGATGTGCTCGTCCTGCCCGTCTTCGAAGGGCCCGAGGCGGGGCCGGGCGTCAAGGACGTGAAGGGGCTCGACCTGCTCGGGCAGTTCTCCGCGACGGGGGCGAAGGGCAAGCGCGGCGAGTCCCTCCTGGTGCCGACCACCGGCGACGAGGCACTGGCCGCGAGGGCCGTCCTGCTCGTCGGCGTCGGCCCGAAGGACGCGGCGAGCGCCGACGCGTGCCGGCGGGCGATCGGCCGGGTCGCGCGGCAGCTCGCCCGTCGCAAGACGGTCGCGACGACGCTGCCGCAGATCGTCGGCGCGAAGGACCAGCTCGAGGCGGTCCAGGCGACCGTGGAAGGCGTGCTCCTCGGCTCCTACCGGTTCGACCGTTACAAGTCCAAGACCGACGACGCGGATCGACGCCTCGGCAAGGTCACCTTCCTGGGCGCCGGCAAGGCCGACGCGAAGGCGGTCAAGGATGCGAAGGAGGCGATCCGCCGCGGCGAGGTGATCGCCGAGTCACAGATGTGGGCGCGCGACCTGGTGAACACCCCCGCGCTCGATCTCCCGCCGGCGGAGCTCGCGAGGGAGGCGCAGGCGATGTCCAAGCAGGTCGGGCTCACCTGCAAGGTCTGGACCGAGGCCGAGCTGAAGAAGGGCGGGTTCGGCGGCGTGCTCGGTGTGGGGCAGGGCAGCGTTCGGCCTCCGCGGCTGATCGAGCTCAAGTACTCCGGGGGTGGGAAGGGCTCGCCGATCGCGCTGACCGGCAAAGGCATCGCGTTCGACTCGGGAGGGCTCTCGATCAAGGACGCGACCGGGATGGAGTGGATGAAGTCCGACATGGGCGGTGCGGCGTCGATCCTGGCGACGATGCGAGCGATCGCGTTGCTCAAGCCGAAGATCAACGTGATCGCCGCGATCCCCTCGGCCGAGAACATGCCGAGCGGATCTGCGATCCGGCCCGGAGACGTGCTCAAGCACCGCGGCGGCACCACGTCCGAGGTCCTGAACACCGACGCCGAGGGCCGGCTGGTCCTGGCGGACTCGCTCGCCTTCCTGGCCGAGAAGAAGCCGAGGGTGATCATCGACACGGCGACGCTCACCGGCGCGTGCATGATCGCCCTCGGGAGCGACATCTGGGGCGCGATGGGCAACGACCGCGACCTGATCCGCGACGTGCTGGCCGCCGGGGACGCCGCGGGCGAACCCGGGTGGGAGCTCCCGATGCACGAGCCCTACCGCAAGCTGATCGAATCGGACATCGCGGACATCAAGAACATCGGCAAGCGCTACGGCGGGGCGATCACCGCGGCGATGTTCCTGCGCGAGTTCGTCGGCGACGTACCGTGGGTGCACCTGGACATCGCCGGTCCCGCGTTCGCCGAACGCCAGGGCGATTACTGGCCCAAGGGCGCGACGGGCAGCCCCGTCCGCGCGCTCGTGCGATACGTGCTGACGAAGGCGGGCGGCGCGAAGGCCTGACGCGATCGGCGCTCGAGGTCCTCGGCCCGGTCGTCCCTAGGGCTTGGTCCCGGTCGCGAACAGGACCTCGCGGAAGTCGTTCACCGGGTCGGCGAAGCGTTCGCCGAAGTCCACGCGCGCGCGTCGGAGGAAGTCCGCGAACGCGGACTCGCCCAGCATGAAGCGGACGAACCGGCCGGTTGCCCACGTGGAGAGCCCTTCCACGTAGTCGTCGAGGGAGTACTGGAACCGGTAGCGGCGCACCTCGGTGCGGACGTGGCGGATCCCCGCCTCCATCAGCGCCTCCTCGAGCGGCAGGCGTTGGCGGAAGCGCTCGCGCCACGGAAGCCGCTCGTCCAT
>DATEQE010000222.1:0-2129 GCA_035272825.1 Actinomycetota bacterium | reverse complement strand
CACCGAGGATCCCGATGCGCTGTGGGCAGACGTCCTGCGCCGCAAGGGTCCGGAGTATCGGTTGATGTCGACGATGCCGTTCGACCCCGACCTCAACTAGCGACTAGGCTCGCGCCGCATCCGCCGAGCGGCCAAGGAACGCGGCCAAAGAACGCGGAGGAACGCGGGAGGATCGATGACGTCCGAGACGTTCACGTTCTACATCCAGCCGTGGTACCGGAAGTCCCCCTACTTCGAGGCGACCAAGCGCCACGGGTGCAAGAGCTGGGGCCTGTACAACCATATGCTGCTGCCGACCCTGTACGACGACCCGGTCACCGAATACGAGGCGCTGCTGCACGACGTCACGCTCTGGGACGTCGCGGTCGAGCGGTGCGTCGAGGTCCGCGGGCCCGACGCCTTCGACCTCGTGAACCTGGTCACCTGCCGCGATCTCACCAAGGTCGAGCCGATGCAGGCGCGATACGTGCTGCTCATCGCCCCGTGGGGCGGCATCGTGAACGACCCCGTGCTGCTCCGCCTGGATCGGAACCGGTTCTGGCTCGCGCTCGCCGACTCGGACGCGCTCCTGTACCTGGCCGGGGTCGCGGGGGCGCGCGGGATGGACGTCTCCATCTTCGAGGCCGACGTCGCGCCGATGCAGATCCAGGGACCCCGCTCGAAGCATGTGATGCGCGACCTGTTCGGCGACGCGGTGGCCGACCTGCGGTACTACTTCTGCGCCGAGGCAGAGGTCGACGGCATCCCGGTCGTGATCAGCCGAACCGGGTGGACGGGCGAGGTCGGCTACGAGCTCTACCTACAGGACTCGAGCCGCGGCGACGAACTGTTCGAGCGCGTGTTCCAGGCCGGCGAGCCGCACGGGATCCGCGTGATCGCGCCCAGCGAGGCGCGGCGCATCGAGGCGGGGATCTTCAACTACGGCTCAGACATCCGCGTCGATGACACGCCGCTGCACGTGAGCGGGCTCGAGAGGTTCGTCGAGTGGGACCAGGAGGCGGACTTCCTCGGTCGCGCGCGGCTGGAGGAGATCCGCGACGGCGACCTGCTCGACCGCAAGCTCGTCGGCATCGACATCGGCGGCGAGCCCATGCTGGACGAGGGCGCGCTGAACGACTTCTGGCCGCTGGTCAAGGGCGACGGGAGGCTCGGTAAGGTGACGGCGGGCGCGTGGTCGCCCCGGCTCGAGCGGAACATCGGATACGCGTGGGTGCCGATCCGATGGGAGGCGCCCGGCTCGACGTTCGAGGCCGAGACGCCTCGCGGGCGCGTTCCGGTGACCGTGGCAAGCCTGCCCTTCGTCGACGCAAGCAAGGACATCCCGAAGTCGTAGCCTCGGCGGTCATGAGCGGGTCCATCCGGTTCGACGGCGCGGCCGACCACTACGATCAGACGCGCGCGATCTCGGACGAGACGATGGGGCGGACGATCTCGCTGCTGGCCTCGGAGCTCCGGGACCGGGGCCGGGCGCTCGAGGTCGGAGTCGGGACCGGTCTGCTCGCCCTCCGGCTGCATGAGGCCGGTATCCCGGTCTCGGGCCTGGACCTGTCGGCTCCGATGCTCGGGAAGCTCGTCCAGAAGGCGGGCGGCGCGTCGCCGTTCCCCCTCGTCCTCGGCGACGCCACGACGATGCCGTTCGCCGATCGGGCATTCGGCGCCGCGTACCTGCGGTGGGTGCTGCACCTGATCCCCGACTGGCGCGCCGCGCTCGCCGAGATGGCACGGGTGGTGCGTCCCGGGGGCGTCCTGGTCGTGTCCCTCGGGGCGTTCGACGAGGTCGGCAGGGCGGTCCGGGCCCGGTTCTCCGAGATCACGGGTCTGTCGACCGACCCCGTCGGCCTGATGTGGGGCAACCACGACGCGCTCGACGCCGAGCTCGAAGGGTTGGGCCTCCGGCTCCGGGTCCTGCCAGCGATCCCCGAGGAGGAAGAAGAGCCGCTCGGCTCGTTCCTCGACGCGATCGAGGAGGGTCGCTGGTCCTGGACCTGGCACGTCCCGGAGAGCGCGCGCGTCGACGCCGTCCGCGAGCTCCGGCCCTGGGCCGAGGAGCGCTTCGGGCCGCTGGACCGCGTCGAACGGTACGAGGTCGAGACCGTGTGGCGTGCCTACGACTTGCCCGGCCAAGGCTG
>DATEQE010000221.1:0-2231 GCA_035272825.1 Actinomycetota bacterium | reverse complement strand
GTATCGGCCGTGCTGCTCCTGGCCGCGTGCAGCGACTCGAACGATGGAGGCGGGGCGACCGAGGCGAGCGGCGGGAGCGGGGGCGCCGAAGCGGAGCTCACCGTGTCGGCCGCTTCCTCGCTCACGGAGGCCTTCGGCAAGATCGGGAACGCCTTCGAGGCGGCGAACCCGGGCACCACCGTGACCTTCAACTTCGGGCCCTCGGACGGGCTCGCGGGCCAGATCAACGAGGGTTCGCCCGTCGACGTCTTCGCCTCGGCGAGCCCGACCTGGATGGACTCGGTGCAGGACGATGGGCTGGGTGTGACCGACCGAGCGGACTTCGCGCAGAACCGTCTGGCGATCATCGCGCCGGCCGACAACCCGGCGGGGATCGAGAACCTCGACGACCTGACCGAGGACGGCGTCCAACTTGTCATCGCCGCCGAGGGCGTCCCGGCCGGGGACTACGCGCGGGAGATCTTCAAGAACGCCGGGATCTACAAAGCCGCGATGGCGAACGTCGTCTCCAACGAGGAAGACGTGAAGGCCGTGATCACGAAGGTGATGTCGGGTGAGGCAGACGCCGGCATCGGCTACGTCACCGACGTCACGCCCGATGTCGCGGACCAGGTCACGCTCACCCCGATCCCCGACGAGGTAGACGTCATCGCGACCTATCCGATCGCGGTCGTGAACGGATCCCAGGAGGCCGACCTCGCGCAGGGCTTCGTCAAGTACGTCCTTGGCGACGGACAGCAGACGCTCGCCGAGTACGGCTTCCTCCCCCCTCCGTAGGGGGCGGATCCCGGCCGGCTTCGTCGTCCTGGCGGCGCTCGGCGTCGCCCTCGTCGCGCTGCCCCTGCTGGGTCTGGTGCTGCGCACGCCCTGGTCCCGGATCGCCGACATCCTCACGAGCGAGACCGCGCTCACTGCGCTTCGGCTCTCGCTGGTCGTCGCCACGACCGCCGCGGCGATCTCGTTCGTCCTCGGGTTCCCGCTCGCGTGGGTCCTCGTGCGCAGTACGTTCCCGGGCAAGACCCTCGTCCGCGCGATCGTCGTCCTCCCGCTGGTCATGCCGCCGGTGGTCGCCGGCGTCGGCCTGCTCGCCGCGTTCGGCCGGCGGAGCGGGCTGGTCGGGTCGTGGCTCTACGAGTGGTTCGGCATCCAACTCACGTTCACGACCGGCGCGGCGATCCTGGCGGCGACATTCGTCTCGTTCCCCCTGGCCGTGCTCGCCCTCGAGGCCGGCCTGCGGGGCCTCGACGAGCGATTGGAAAACGCCGCATCGACCCTCGGAGCGTCCCGTTGGTACATCCTGCGTCGGGTGACGTTCCCACTGATGGGTCCGCAGATCGCGGCGGCACTCGTCTTGTCGTGGGCGCGGGCGCTCGGTGAGTTCGGGGCGACGATCACGTTCGCCGGGAACCTGCAAGGTCGGACCCAGACGCTTCCGCTCGCAGTCTTCGAGCAGCTGCAGACCGACACCGACGCCGCGTTCGCCGTCTCGATGCTGTTGATCCTCCTCGCGTTCGCGGTGATCCTCTCGCTGCGTGGGCGGTTCCTCCGATGACGCTCGCAGTCGACGTCACCGCCAGACGCGGGGCGTTCGAGGTTCGGGCGGCCTTCGACGCCGCGCGGGGATCCACGACGGCGCTCCTCGGACCGAACGGTTCGGGGAAGTCGACGCTCGTCTCCTTGATGGCCGGGCTCGTCCCGCCCGAGGAGGGCTCCGTCGTGTTGGACGGGACGGTGCTGGACGAGCCGGCCGCGGGCGTCTACCTCCCTCCCGAGCGACGGCCGATCGGCGTGGTGTTCCAGGACCTGTTGCTGTTCCCGCACCTGTCGGCGCTCGAGAACGTCGAGTTCCCGCTCCTGGCTCGCGGCGTCGCCCGGGGGGAGGCGCACGACCGCAGCGAGCGTCTCCTTCGTCGGCTCGAGGTGGTCGAACGCGCCCGGGCCAGGCCGCGCGACCTCTCCGGCGGCGAGGCCCAGCGCGTGGCGCTCGCCCGCGCACTGGTCGCCGAACCAGCGCTGCTGCTGCTCGACGAACCGCTGTCGGCGCTCGACGTGGGCGCCCGCGCGCGGCTGCGCCAGGTCGTCCGGGACGAGCTCGAACGTTTCCCGGGGATCCGGGTCCTCATCACCCATGACCCGGTGGAGGCGTTCACGATGACCGACCGGCTCGTGATCGTCGAGGACGGACGCGTGACGCAGATCGGGACGCCCGAGGAGATCCGCTCGGCGCCGCG
>DATEQE010000220.1:0-3422 GCA_035272825.1 Actinomycetota bacterium | reverse complement strand
TTCGGGTTCGGCGAGAGCGCGCCGTGGTTGTTCGCGGGCGCGACGATCGTGGTCTCGGCGGTGATCGTGGTGGTCTCGACCCGCCCGATGCGCCCGTGGATCGCCGTGTCGCTCGGCCTGATCCTCGGCGGCGCCCTGGGGAACCTCGCGGACCGGGTCGCGAACGGTCCCGGGTTCAGCGGGCGGGTGACCGACTTCATCGATCTGCAGGTCTGGCCGATCTTCAACCTCGCCGACACCGCCATCGTGATCGGGGCGGCGATCCTGGCCGTGGCGAGCTTCGGCGGCGCCGACGACCACGCCGAGCCGTCGGAGGCCACCGGGCCGGCGGCCACCGGATCCGGCGGCGCCGAACCGTGAGCATGGCGTTCGAGGCCGAACCCGGCCGCCTGGACGCGGTGGTGTCGGCCCATCTCGGGGTTCCCCGGGCGGAGGTGCAGCGCGCGATCGCCGCCGGTGCCGTGCTCGTCGACGGGTCCCCGCGGGAGAAGTCGCACCGGCTCGCGGGCGGCGAGCGAATCGAGGTGGATCTCGCGCCGTCGGCGGAGCTCCCGGCCGAGGGGCCGCCGCTCGATCTCGCCTGGCAGGACAAGCACCTGCTCGTCGTGCGCAAGCCCGCAGGTCTGGCGACCCATCCGACCGAGAACCGGCTCGGCGGGACCGTGGTCAACCGCCTGCTGGGCATGGGGATCCCGCTCGCGCCGCGCGGCGGCCCGCTGCGTCCGGGGATCGTCCATCGGCTCGATGCGGGGACGAGCGGCCTGCTCGTCGTTGCGAGCGACGACGCGACGTTGGACGGTCTGGCCGCGACGTTCAAGCGTCACGAGGCCGTCCGCGCCTACCTCGCGCTCGTGCGCGGTTCGGTCCCCCACGACCGGTTCGACGTGCACGCGCCGCTCGGCCGGGTGGGCGCGAGGATCCGCGTGGACGCGACCGGCGGGCGCGAGGCATCGACGGGGTTCGAGGTGCGCGAGCGGTTCGACCGGGCGACGCTGCTCGAGGCCGAACCGCGCACCGGGCGGACGCACCAGATCCGCGTCCACCTGTCCTCGATCGGGCACCCGATCCTCGGTGACCGCCGCTACGGCGGGGGAGGGGACGACGCGCGCGAGCTCGGGCTCGAGCGCCCGTTCCTGCACGCGTGGCGGATCGCGTTCGACCATCCGATCACCGGCGAGCGGATCGACCTAGAGGACCCGCTGCCGCCCGACCTGCAGCGCGCGCTCGATCGGGCGAGGAGCGGCCCGGCCTGATCAGCGCCGCGCGCGCTCGGCCTCGCGGAGGTAGAGCGCGTGCTGCGTCCGGACCTCCTCGCGCGAGGCGAGCAGGGCGTCCTCGACGACGGGGGACAGCGATCGCGACTCGATCAGGGCGTTGAGCTTCGTCGGGTCGACCGAGAGCACCTGCTCCCACAGGCCGAGCGGCTCCAGGATCTCGCGGACCTTCGCCTCGACCGGTGCGCTCACGTGCTGCGCCCGCCGGTCGATCGCCGCACCGTCGGAGCCGAAAAGCCGCCGGTACCCGTGCTCGTCGGCGAACGCGTTGATCAGCGGCACGAGCTCGTCGAAGCGACGGTAGGCGGCCCGGGTCTCCCGCTTCAGCGTGATCCATTCGTCCACCATCTCGGTCACGCGCGGGGTCGGGTCGCCCTGCTCCTTCTCGTACCGATGACGGAACAACGGGCACAGGGCCTGGTATTCGCACCAGTCGCAGAGCGGGTTCTGGCGCGCCTCGAACTTCCCGGCCTCGATCCGCTCGGCGACGACCGCGATCCTGCGGCGGAGCTCGTCGACGTCGGCCGGCGTTCGGACCGTCGTCATCCGCTGGCCGGGGAGTAGGTAGTAGAGGGTGAGGCGTTCGGGTTCGATACCCCAGATCTCGCGGGCGGCCATGTGGTAGATCGAAAGCTGGAGATCCTGATCGATCCTCGACTGCGGTGGCAGGCGCCGGTTGGTCTTGTAGTCGACGATCTCGTACCCGCCGCCGGGGATCCGGTCCATCCGGTCGATCACGCCGGAGATGGCGACGCCCTCGACCTCGATCGTGAAGCGGAACTCGAGCGCGGCCGGGATCCGGTACGCGGCGGCGCTCTCGCGATGGTACTGCGACAGGACCTGCCGGCCGTGGTCGCGGTAGGTCTGCTCCTCCGACGCGTCGCCGAACCCCTCGGAGACCCAGGACGCCTCGAGCATGTCGTGGAGCTCGCCGACCGAGGGCGGGACCGGGACCGGCCGGTTGTGGAACAGATACAGGGCCCGGTGGAGCGAGTCGCCGAACGAGAGCGCCGCCGAACGCGCCTGCGGCACGCGGTCCTCGTACTGGAACTTGAACTTGGCGGGGCAGGTTTCGTAGGTGTTGATGCTCGAGTACGAGAGCCGCATCAGCCCTCCGGTCCGTCGGTCAGCGGTTGAGTGTACGGCCCGAGGCACAGCAATTACAAGCGTGTAGTTCCCCACATGAGATCCCCATCCACGCGGCCTGGGGAAACGATGTGCATGGACGTGGGATAAGTTACATGGTTGTAAGCCGCCGCCCGATCCGTTCTATACTCTGCGGGCTTTGGCCGGTCGGGACTCCTTCGTTCACCTCCATGTGCACTCCGAGTTCTCCCTGCTGGACGGGGCCGCGAGGATCGAGGCGCTGTTCCGGCGGGCCGCCGAGTTCCAGATGCCGGCGCTCGCGCTCACCGACCACGGCTCGATGTTCGGGGCGCTCCAGTTCTACGAGGCCGGGGTGGCTGCGGGGGTCAAGCCGATCATCGGCGTGGAGACCTACGTGGCGCCCAGCTCCCGGTTCGAGCGGGCGCCGGGCGAGAGCGAGCAGAAGTACCGCCACCTCACGATCCTGGCCCGGAACGAGACCGGGTACCGCAACCTCCTCAAGCTGGTCACCGACGCACACCTCGAGGGCTTCTACCACCGGCCTCGGGTGGATAAGGAGCTCCTGGCCGAGCATGGCGAGGGGCTGATCGGTCTCTCGGGATGCCTCGCGTCGGAGGTGTCGCAGCTCCTCCTCGGGGGTCAGCCCGCCAAGGCGGACGAGGTGGCGGCGACGTACGCGGACATCTTCGGGGCCGGGAACTTCTTCATCGAGCTGCAGGATCACGGCCTCTCCGAGCAGCGGGAGATCCTGCCCAAGCTGGTCGAGCTCGCGGGTCGCACCGGCCTGAAGGTCGTGGCCACGAACGACCTGCACTACACGCAGCGCGAAGACGCCAAGCCCCACGACGTCCTGCTCTGCATCCAGCAGCAGAAGCTGCAGTCGGACACGAACCGGCTGCGGTTCGACTCGGAGGAGTTCTACCTGAAGACCGCCGAGGAGATGCGCGAGGTCTTCCGCGAGCTGCCCGAGGCCTGCGACGCGACGCTGCAGATCGCCGAGATGTGCGAGCTGGAGCTCGTCTACGGGAGCTCGGCGCCGCC
>DATEQE010000219.1:0-5882 GCA_035272825.1 Actinomycetota bacterium | reverse complement strand
TATGGGGTCAACCCGTTCTCCGGGTGCTGGCCGGTGCTGCTGCAGTTCCCGATCCTGATCGCGATGTACTCGGTGCTGCGGTGGCCGCAGCATCCGATCCACGTCCCCACCGACAGCAGCCTGTACGTGGCCGTGTCGCAGCAGATCCCCGAGACCCTGCCTCCCGGTGACCCGAACGGGGAGCCGATCACGGAGCAGGACCAGATCAAGCACCTGGACCCCCCCCTCCCGGGGCCGACCTCCGGCACCTCCTTCGTGGGCATGAACCTGCTCTGCTCGGCCGTCCACGCGGGTAACCCCGATGCGACGCTCGCGGCCAAGAGTCCGACGGGGCAGGACCTGGCGTACCCCGTCGATTGCGGGAGCGACGTCGTCGATCGGATCCCCTACTACGTGTTCGCGGTGCTGATGTTCGGGACCACGTTCTACCAACAGCGCCAGATGCAGAAGGCCACTCCGCCCGGCGCCTCGTCCCAGCAGCAGGCGCTCCTCAAGGTGATGCCGGTGTTGTTCGGCGTCTTCGGCGTCTTCTTCCCCGCCGGCCTCGTCCTGTACTGGACGACGTCGAATGGGTGGCAGATCGGTCAGCAATACTTCATGCTCAAGAGCCGGCCGACGGCCGAGCAGCTGGCCGAGAACGCGAAGTCTAAGCCTCAGAAGGCCGAGAAGAAGGGGTTCATGTCCTCGATGATGGAGCGCGCCGAGCAGCAGCGACAGGTCCGAGGCGGCACGACCCCGAAGCCGGGCGGCAAGAAGCCCGGGAACCCCAAACCACCCACGCCCAAGGGAGGGACCGGCGGCTCGACCGGGTCCGGTCCCGACGAGCCGGGGTCCAACCCGAAGCGATCAGGGTCCGGAGGCAACGGCCGTGGAGGAGATCCGAAGAAGCGCCCCAAGCGTTGAGGAGGCCATCGAGGCCGCCCTCGGCGAGCTCGGCCTCAGCGAACAGGAGGCCGACGTCCAGGTCGTCCAGGAGCCTCGGTCCGGCGTGTTCGGAGTCGGCTCCCAACAGGCCATCGTGGTCGTCCGCTCGCGGGTCAAGCCCGATGGCGACCTGAGCCAGGACGACCTCGACGAGCAGGCCGAGATCGCGACCGAGTTCCTCGAGGGCATGCTCGAACGGATGGGCATCACCGCGACCGTGGAGCCGGCGTTCGAGGATGGCACGATGTACGTGGACGTGATCGGCCCCGAACCCGACGACGAGGACATGGGCCTGTTGATCGGCCGGCATGGCCAGACACTCGAGGCGATCCAGGAGCTCGCCCGCGTGGCCGTCGGCCAGCGGACCGGACTCCCGGCTCGGGTCGTCGTCGACATCGAGGACTACCGGAAGCGCCAGATCGAGCGACTCTCCGCGCGGGTGCGCGAGATCGCCCTTCGGGTCGCCCGGACCGGTCGCTCGGAGACGCTCGAGCCCATGAACCCCTTCCTCCGCAAGATGGTCCACACGGCGGTGGCCGGGGTCGACGGGGTGGACAGCTCCAGTGAGGGCGAGGGTGCGGAACGGCGCGTCGTCATCCATCGAACGAGGTAGCCCCCTCGGCCGACCTCAAGGTGCCGTTTCACGTGAAACATCGATGAGCGACACCGAGGCCCTCCGAGCACAGGCCTGGAGCCTCGGCGTTGCGCTCGATCCGTCCCAGGCATCGCGGCTGATCCGGTTCGAGGAGCTGCTCGCCGACCGGGCCATCGCGCTCGGCATCGTCTCCCAATCGGACGCGGCCCGGATCCGGGAACGCCACATCCTGGATAGCCTCCGAGCGGTCCCGGCCGTCGAGGGCGCCGACCTGGCGGCGGACCTGGGCTCGGGCGCCGGGCTACCCGGTGTCGTGGTTGCCATCACGCTCCCCCGACTTCAGATGCTGCTGGTCGAGCGCCGTCCTCGGCGAGCGGCCCTCCTCGAGCTCGCCGTGGAGGAGTTGGGCGTGTCGAACGCGACGGTCTTCGCCGGTCAGGTCGCGGAGATGCCGGGCCGGGTGGACGTCGCGTTCGCGCGGGCCTTCGCGCCGTTGGACGAGGCCTGGGCGCAGGCTCGTGGGATCTTGCGACCCGGGGGACGGCTCGTCTACTTCGCGGGAGGCGAGACGAAGATCCCGGTTGCGCCCGAAGGCTCCGCGATCCTGGAGGTCCTGCACACGTCCGCGCTTGAAAGCTCGGGTGCCCTGGTTATCATGACTCGTCAGTGACGAAGCCCTCTTCCTCTCGGGCAGCTCGTTCGTCCTCCAAGCCGAAGCCCGCCTCCACACGAGCAACCGGGGCTTCAGGGACGCAACCTACTGCCGCGCAACGCCGTCCGAAGGCCGCCGGTCGCCCGTCGGCGGCCTCGAACGCCGACGCCCAGCACCCCGGTCGGGCGCGGATCATCGCGGTAGCCAACCAGAAAGGTGGCGTGGGCAAGAGCACCACGGCGGTCAGTGTTGGGGCGTCCCTCGCCGAGCTCGGCTACAAGGTCCTGGTCGTGGACCTCGACCCGCAGGGCAACGCCTCGACCGGGCTGGGGATCCGTCACGAAGAGCGTGAGGTCACCGTCTACGACGTGCTGGCGGACGAGGCACCGATCGAGGACGCAATCGTCCCGACACCGATCGACAACCTGTTCGCGATCCCCTCCACGATCGACCTCGCCGGCGCGGAGATCGAGCTCGTGAGCCAGTTCTCGCGCGAGCTGCGCCTGAAGAAGGCCATCGAGCCGCTCAAGCGGGACGCCTATGACTTCGTGTTCCTGGACTGCCCGCCCTCGCTCGGCCTGCTGACCGTGAACGCGCTCGCCGCGGCCGAGGAGCTCATCGTGCCGATCCAATGTGAGTACTACGCGCTGGAGGGGCTGGGCCAGCTCCTGCGCAACGTGCGCCTGGTGCAGCAAAACGTGAACACCGGCCTGCGCCTGACCGGGATCGTGATGACGATGTTCGACCCCAGGACCAAGCTCTCCGAACAGGTGGTCGCCGAGGTCCGCCGTTACTTCGGGGAGCGCGTGTACCGGACTATCATCCCCAGGACGGTCAGGCTCTCCGAGGCGCCGGGCTTCGGCCAGCCGATCACCGTCTACGACCCGCATTCGAAGGGCGCCGAGAGCTACCGAGACCTCGCCCAGGAGGTCGCCTCCCGCCTCCCCGACGAGAGCCCACTCCCGAACGTCGACGACGTCCCGAGCGTCGTGATCCCCCGGCCCGAGGCACAGCCCGGGAGGGCCCCGCGCCCCCTCGTCGGCCCCGAGGACCGGCCGGCCCCGAGCCGGTCCGAACCGGTCGCGCCCGTCTCGGCCGACGAGGACGTGGCTGCGATGCCCGACCCTGAAGGCGAGCCCGACGCGGACCTGACGGGTGGCGTCACCGACGGCGAGGGGGTCTCGCACCCTCCCGAGGAGTCGAGTCCGACCGTCGACCAGGGGTCCAGAGATGCGGTCGAGGAGCTTGTGGATCTGAACGGCGACCGAACGCAGGCTGAACCGGAGGACGAGATGCAGCTCGACCTAGGGGGGTCGACCGATCCGGGCGGCAGGAAGCGCCGGCGCGGTCTCTTCCGCAGAGGAGGAACCTGATGAAACGAGGAGGTCTCGGCCGGGGGCTGTCGGCGCTGCTCCCGGGCGCCGTCGAGGAGGGGTTCGGTCTGCTCGAGATCCCGGTGGAGGCGGTCGCCCCGAACCCGCGGCAGCCCAGGACCACGTTCGAGGACGAGGCGCTGGAGGCGCTCGCGCTCTCGATCCGCGAGGTCGGCGTCCTGCAGCCGATCGTCGTGCGCAAGGCCGGGAACGGCTTCGAGCTGATCGCGGGGGAGCGGCGGCTCCGGGCGGCCAAGCTCGCCGGTCTCGCCACCGTGCCCGCCGTAATCCGGGACAGCGACGACGCGGAATCGCTCCGCGAGGCGTTGATCGAGAACATCCACCGCGAGGACCTCAACCCGATCGAGCTCGCCGAGGCCTTCCGCGAGCTCCTGGAAGAGCTCGGCCTCAAGCAGGAGACCCTCGCCGAGCGGTTGGGCATGTCGCGATCACACATCGCGAACACGATCCGTCTCCTCCAGCTCCCGACGGAGGTGCAGCAGCTCCTGGCGGAGGGGAGGATCCAGGCCGGTCACGGTCGTGCGCTGCTCTCGCTCGGCGACGCCGAGGCGCAACGGACGCTCGCCGTGCGCATCGCCGCGGAGGACGTGTCCGTGCGGGAGGTCGAGGAGCTCGTCCGCAACTACATCGACCATCCGTCGCACGCGGAGCCGCCGGCGCAGCTCGCCGCGGTGCCGGAACCGCAGGAGAACCCGCTCGCCGAGGTGGAGGAGCTGCTCTCCGAACAGCTCGCGACGCGGGTCACGATCCAGATGAGCAAGCGGCGCGGCAAGATCGTGGTCGAGTTCGGCTCGGCCGACGATCTCGAGCGCATCGTCTCGGAGATCATCGGCTCGGGTCCGGGACGAGCCCCGGAGTAGCGGCACCACGCCAGAAGTGTTGCGCTGCACCGGTTTACGGCGGTCTCCGACGCCTCCCGCCGCGGCTACGTGCCGACCTCGGGCATGATCTCCTCGGCCAGGAGCTCGATCTGCTCGAGATCGTCGAACAGCTCGTGATTCAGGACGAACCGCTGCGCGCCCGCGGCCGCGTACTCATTCATCCGATCGATCGCTTCCTCGACGGTCCCGACGATGCAGTCGCGCGAGATGTCCGCGAGGAACTCCTCGAGCGATCCGGCGGTCGGATCCATCCGCCGAGCGCGATCGGCCCGGTCGCGCCACTCGTCGTCGGTCCGGCCGACGAAGACCCACGTCATGAACGACATCGCCACGCTCGCGCGGTCTCGACCCTGCCGGTCGAGCGCGTCCGTCACCCGCTCGATCGATGCGCGCAGCTCGTCCGGCGTCCCGCCGACGCGGTTGAACTCGTCGGCCCAGCGCGCCACCAGGCGTGCCAGCCTCGGTCCGCCCTTGCCCCCCACCACGATCGGAGGATGGGGCCGCTGCACGGGCTTGGGCAGGAACCGGCATTCCTCGAGCGCGTAGTAGCGCCCCTCGAACGAGAAGACCTCCTCGGACCACAGGCCGTGCACGATCTCGAGCTGCTCAGCGAGCATCTCGAACCGTTCCGGGGTCGGGGGGAAGGGGATCCCGTGCGACCGGTGCTCGAGGTCCCACCACCCCGCGCCCATGCCGAGCTGCACCCGACCGCCCGAGATCCGGTCCACCGTCGTTGCCGCCTTCGCGAGCACCGCCGGGAGGCGGAACGTCACGGGCGACACCATGGTGCCGAGCCGGAGGCGTTCGGTGCTCGCCGCGAGGGCCCCGAGGAGCGTCCAGGAGTCGTGCGAGCCCGGCTCCTCCGCGTGCACGACCGATAGGTAGTGATCCGACGTGAGGAGTCCGTCGAACCCGAGCCGCTCGCACGTGCGCGCGATCGCGAGCCACTGCGCCCAGGTGACGCCCTCCTGACCTTCGACCATCAGGTTGTAGCCGGGCGACCCCACCGCCGTACGATACCCATCCCGTGGAAGCTCCCTCCTACGCCGAGCTCCGGCGCGCAGGCAAGGCGCTCGCGCTTGGGTTCGTGCTAGGCCTCGTGCTCCTGGCGCTCGCTCGACGAGCGCCCGGCCGACGTGGCGAGGGAGCGGCGTCGGGCTAGTTCGAGCGGGCGAGATCCGCTGGCGCGGGTCGCGAGAAGGCGGTGACCCCGTCCGCGATGGCGCGTGCCACGGCGCCTGCGAACGCCGCCTCCGCGATGCGGGACGCGTCGAGCTCGTCGAGCGCGACGGCCGGCTCGACGCGTGCGGCCGGCATGCGGGTCTCACGCAGGATCGCGATCGAGCGCGGGTGGAGCCCGCCATCGGGCAGACCGAGCTGGCGGACGAGCGCGTGCTGGATCGACGCCGCGAGCCTGCGTCCCATGGGGGAGTGCG
>DATEQE010000218.1:0-2821 GCA_035272825.1 Actinomycetota bacterium | reverse complement strand
CGGCGGGATCGCCGTGCACATCGGCGCGCGGGTGGCCACGATGGCCGGAGCCGGTGAGGTGCTCGTCTCCTCCACCGTGAAGGATCTGATCGCGGGGTCCGGGCTGGCGTTCGCCGATCGAGGCGACCACGTGCTCAAGGGGGTGCCCGGCATGTGGCGCCTCTTCGCGCTCGTCGAGGGGTGAGCTGGAGCTGGAACGAGGCGACGTGTCCGAGGGCTAGCCAGGGGATCCGTCTGCGGCGGGCTGCCCGACGTGCAGCACGAGCGTGTCGACCGAATAACCCTTGAGGGAGACGTGCCGCCGCTCCAGGCCGTCCTGCGTTATCGCGGCGGCCTCGGCGGTTGCTTCGGTCACCAGGATCTCGCCGGCCGCCGCCTGCGACGCGAGGTGCGCCGCGATGTTGACCGGATCGCCGAGCGCCGTGAAGTCGCTCGACCCCTTCGTCCCCACGACGCCGACGAACGCGACCCCCGTGTGCACGCCCGCACCCAGCGGCACCCAGTGATGCTCTCCTTCGGCGTGGCCCGTCGCACTCAGTAGCGCCTGGGCCGCCTCGACCGCGCGCCGGGCGTGGCCCGGACCGGTCATCAGGGGGAGGAACAGCGCCACGACCTCGTCGCCCACGAACTTCTCGATGATCGCGTCGGCCTCGACGAGGACGTCCTTCGACACCTTGTAGAAGCGGTTCATGAGCCGGCTGAAGTCCCAGGCGGGCATCTGGCGGGCAAGCTTGCTCGAGCCGCGGACGTCCGCGAACAGCATCGAGAGCTCCACCTCCGCGCCGTTGATCTCCCCGTCCTCCTCCGCGGTGGGGCACATCTTCGCGACGGTCTCGATGCCCTTGAAGCACCGACCGCAGATCTTGGGGTTCTTCTCCCACGGCGTGTAGCCGTAGCGACGGAGCACGAACGCCCCGGGGCGGCCGAAGGGCGCGGAGCAGAGCCTGCACCTGGGGGACGAGGGGATGAAGCGGAGCGGGCTCTTGTCCTGCAGGTGCGGGTGGGTGCCGCTCAGGAACGCGGCCCACTCCTGCTGAGGCGTCGGCTCCGCGTCCATCTCAGCGTGCAGCCTAGGCAATCGTGACGCAATCGTCTCGGGCCGATCGCGTCAGCGGTGAGGCGTGAGCGGGGCCCGCGAAGGGTAGGAACCAGTCCCTGAGACGGGAGGTGACCGATGGGCATCGCGCTCATCCTGCTCGGACTGGTAGCGGCCGGTCTGGTCGTCGACTTTGCTGTGGAGAACTGGTCGACGGGTGCGAACGACCTGACCTTCTCCTTGTTCGGCGGCTCGTTCACGGCCACCCAGGTCGAGGTGACCATCGCCGCCGCCGTGCTCGGCGCGGCCGCGATCGCCCTGTGTGCCCTCGGCGCCGGGCTCCAGCGCGGGAGCCGGGGTCGCCGGCGGAACACGAAGCGACGGATCTCGGAGCTCGAGCGCGAGAACGCCGAGCTCAGGGTGCGGCGTAACGACGAGGACGACCGTGTCGTCGTCGACGATCGCGAGCCCGTCGAGTCCCAGCGCTGATCTCGATCACCACGCGCCGCCGGCGGAACCGATCCATCGGGTTCGCCGGCGGCGTTCCTCTTCTCCTCTCCTCGTTCGCTCGACGGTCCGAGGGAACCCACCTCGGGTCCGGCCGGTCGTGTCAGGGGAACGATCGAGAGGAGGCCCCACGTGTGTGCACGAGGCAGACGAGCGGAGGTGTCCGCGGCCATCGGGGTCCTGCTCCTCGGGACGCTGGTCCTGGTGCCCGGCGTGGCGTCGGCGAGCGGTGGGGGCGGCTGCGGCCAGCCGGTGACCGACGCGAAGGGGACCGGGGTCGACATCCAGGACTTCTGCTTCTCGCCGACGATCCTGCGGGTCGCGGTCGGTGACGCCGTGACGTTCACGAACGTCGACCCGTTCCCGCACTCCGTCCTGGGCGCGAACGCGACCTGGGGCGACTACGCGGGGTTCAAGAGGAAGTCGGTGACGTACCGGTTCTCCGAGCCCGGCGTCTACCCGTACGTCTGCACGTACCACGTCGGGATGGTCGGCGTGGTGGTCGTGGGCAACGGCGCCGGCGGCGCGATCGACACGTCGACCGGGGACGGTCCGGTCACGAAGGTCGACGCGTCCGACCTCGCGCTCGAGAACACGTCGGCCGTCGGCGGGCAGCCGCCGGAGGCGAACGGCGGCTGGCCCGTGGCCGTGGCCGTGGCGTTCGCGATCGCGGTCGGGTCGTTCACCGTGATCGTCGTGCGGCGTCGGCGTGCGCCGGCCTCGCGGGCGGTGGAGGGTCGGTAGGCTCCACCGTGTGATCCGCCCTCGGGTATCGGTGGCCAAGCCCGCCGTCGTTCGGCTACCGGCCGTCGCGCGGGGCCGGATGCTCGTCGTCATCCTGGCCGCGCTCGTCGCGTCCTGCTCGTCGGGGGACGCGGCCCCGGCGAGCGGACCGACCTCGCCCGCGAGCGGGAGCCCCACCCCATCGCCGGACGCCAGTCGGACCCCGAGCGAGCCCCATCTCGTGGACGCTCGGATCCGGCTGGTGCCGGTGGCGGAGCTCGAGCAGCCGGTCGCGATGGCCGTTCGGCCCCGCGACCGCGCGTTGTACGTCGCCGAGAAGGTCGGGCGGGTCGTGGCGCTCTCGGCGGGTTCGGATCCGAGGGTCGTCCTCGACCTGACGCACCGCGTGTCCCTCGGGAGCGAACAGGGTCTCCTCGGCCTCGCGTTCGCGCCGAGCGGCCGCTACCTGTACGTCGACTTCACGGACACCTCCGGCGACACGCATGTCTCGGAGTTCGCGTTCGACGACGAGGGCGCCGACCTCGCGAGCGAACG
>DATEQE010000217.1:0-2943 GCA_035272825.1 Actinomycetota bacterium | reverse complement strand
CGTCGCGGTTCTCCTCGAGCAGCTTCGTGACCCGCTCCTTCTGCTCGGTGAGGATCTCCTCGACCCAAGCCTTGCCCTGGCCGTCGGCAAGCACCTTGCCCACGAGGTTCTTGGATCCGACCGGACCCTCGGCGATCGCGTCGAACGACACGAGCGAGCCCGCCATCCCGAAGGACCCGACCATCTGCGCCGCCAGCGTCGTCGCGTGCTGCAGGTCGGAGGCGGGACCGGTCCCGCTCTCGCCGAAGAAGACCTCCTCGGCGACCAGCCCGCCGAGCGCGATCGCGACGCCGGACTCGATCTCGGTGCGGGTGCGGGTGAACCGCTCCTCCTCGTCCCCGTGCGCGAGCAGCCCGAGCGCCATCCGCCGCTTGATGATCGAGAGCACCTCGAGCCGCCGGCCCTTGCCGAGGAAGTGCGCGACCGTGGCGTGCCCCGCCTCGTGGGTGGCGACCGAGACGCGGTCGGTCTCGGTGTAGGCGACGGGCTGCTTGAAGCCCAGCTCCTCGGTCAGCTTGGCCTCATGGATGTCCTGCACGTTCATCGCCGTGCGCCCGCCGCGGAGCGCCATCAGCAGGGCCTCGTCCAGCAGGTGCTCGATCATCACCGGGGTGTAACCGAACGTCTCGTGCGCCAGGTCTTCGCGCGTGTGGTCGTCGTCGAGCTGCTGATGGTGGGTCTTGCGATCGAGGAAGAAGTCGATCAGCTCGCGACGGCCGGACTTCGACGGGAGGTCGAAGTAGAGCCTGCGGTCGAAGCGCCCCGGCCGCAGGAGCGCCGGGTCGAGGTTGTCGGCTCGGTTCGTCGCCGCGATCAGCAGGACGTTGCTGTACGTGGGCTTCGCCGCGGGGATCCGCCGCTCGGGCTTGCGGAAACCGTTCACCCACTCGATCATCCGCGCCTTGAACCGCGCGCCGAACGGCGGCTGGTCGAAGGACTGCATCTGGATCAGCAGCTCGTTCACCATGCCCGAACCGCCGGCGCCCATGAACGACGACGACACGCGCCCGAGGCCGGTCGGATCCGGGCTCGCGTTCATCCCCCCGCGCTCGCCGCCGATCGCGTCGATCTCCTCGATGAACCCGATCGCGCCCCCCTCTTTGCGCGCCAGCTTGCGCAGGCGGCGGAAGAACGAGCGGATCTTCGCGTTGGTCATCCCGAACCACATCGACTGGAACGCGGGCGCGGCGCTGAACAGGAACGGGACGCCCGCCTGCTTGGCCATCGCCTTGGCCAGGTACGTCTTGCCGGTGCCGGGCGGGCCTTCGAACAGCATCCCCCGGCGCGGGTTGCCACCCAGCTCGTCGCGGAACGTCGCGTACCCCATGAACACGTCGAGCGTTCGCCCGACCTCGTCCACCTGGTTGTCGAGGCCCCGGACCTCGTCCAACCCGACCTCGATCTCCTCTGGCCGAACGATCTGGTGGGGGGATCGGCCGCTGAACAGCGGCATCAGCATCATCGCGACGATCGCGATCATGATCAGGAGAACCGGGGCGAAGATGATCGCCTCCGGGCCCAGCGTCGGCATCTTGAACGGGTTGTCGGTGAGGTAGCGGTACCAGAGGTAGGAATCGATCAGCAGCAGCACGACGATGAGCCGTGCGACGCGGCGCTTGCGCGTCTTCTCGCGGACCTTGTTGACGTCGGCCCGGCCCTGGGCCACGGCGTCCGAACCGTGGAGCACGGATGCGGTCGATCGGCTCGTCTGCTTCACGTCCACCCCTCGTTTCGGTTTGCGACGTCTGAGAGGCCATCCTAAGCAGGATGGCGGATGCGCACATCCGACCTTCGCCCTAGATCAAGGCGCCGGAGACCCCCGGCCGCTCGACCAGCACGATGGCATCCGGGGGGGTAGTCCGGCTCGTTCAGCGGCTATCGTGCGAGGCGATGGCGAGGAAGAAGCTCCAGCCCGTGACCAGGGAGGATGCCCGGGCGATCGGTGCGCTCTTGCGAGGCCTTCGCCGGGCGGCGGGGTATCGGGCGGTCCAGGATGCGGCGGGGGCGAGCGGCTTCCCTGCCGCGCGCCAGACGATCTACGCGTACGAGCGCGGCGGGCTCACGCCCTCGCTCCAGCAGTTCCTCGAGATCACGGAGTTCTACGCCTTGCATCCCGCCAGAGGGGACGGCGCGAAACCCGAGGACGACCTGCGAGCACAGGCCGTCGCGGCCGTGACCCGGGCGCTCACGCTCCGTGCCTACCACGTTCGACAGGCACACGAGCTGATGGATCGGCTCCAACCGCCGCTCACCGTGAGCCATCGTCACCGCCGGCGGGGTTCGTGATGCTCACGCAGATCGACCACGTGGGGATCGCGGTCGCGGATCTCGAGGAGGCGGTCGAGCGCTACCGGCGCACGTTCGGCCTCGAGCCCACCCACCGCGAACGGCTGCAGGACCAGGGCGTCGAGGAGGTCCTGTTCGCCGTCGGGGGGTCGTTCGTCCAGCTGCTCGGTGCGCTCGGGCCCGACACACCGGTCGGCCGGTTCCTCGGCAAGCGCGGACCCGGCGTGCATCACGTGGGGTACCGCGTTGCGCATCTCGCCGGCGTGCTCGATCACCTCCGAGCCGAGGGGGTCACACTGATCGACGAGGCTCCGCGTTCCGGGTCACGAGGCACGACGATCGCCTTCGTGCATCCCAAGGACATGGGCGGCGTGCTGGTCGAGCTGGTCGAGGCACCCTAGGGCAGGTCGGTCAATCCTCGCTCCGGAGCATTGATCAGCACGGCGACGTTCCCCTCGGGGAGCGCTCCCTGCTCCATCAGCTGATGGGCCAGCCCGGACTCGTCGTAGTCGTACGTGTTTCCGAGCGTCGTCCTCACGCGGCCCTCGCGCACGAGGTCGTTGAACGCCGTCGCCTGTTCGTCGTTGAACAGGTGCGACCCCTGGTACCGCTTCTGCAGGTACCACAGGTACCGGACGTCCACCATCGTGTCGTACC
>DATEQE010000216.1:0-2716 GCA_035272825.1 Actinomycetota bacterium | reverse complement strand
CGGGCGCTTGTTGACGATCACGATGCCGAGGATCGGCACGCCGATGTTGATGACCACGTCGAAGACGTCGGCGGCGCTCCAGATCCCGACGTTGTCCGGCAGATCGCTCCCGCGATCGACGAACATGAGCGCGAGGGTGGCCACCAGCAGCACGATGGAGACGATCCCGACGGACCAGGCCAGCCTCCGAGCGGTCCATGTGGTCATGCCTTCACCCCGCCCCGGATTGTGCGCTCATGGCGCGCCATCGGGAAGATGGGCCGGAAGAGGAAGCGCCTCGGGCGCCGAGGCAGGCCATAATGCGCCGTCCTGACAGGAGGAGGCGGGCGAGCTGAGCGACGACGTCAACACGGAGGTCGACAACGGCGGCTGGATCGCGGTTCGGCCCCTGAGCGATCTGGCGGATCGCAAGCCGGTGCGGATCGACGCGAACGGCTCGGACGTCCTCCTCGTGCGCAACGGCGAGGAACTGTTCGCGATCGGCAACCGCTGCACGCATCAGGGTGCGCCGCTGCACAAGGGGCTGGTGCGGTTCGGCGGGTCGCTGCGAACGGTCCAGTGCCCTCTGCACGGCAGCATCTTCGATCTCGCCGAGGGCAGGGTGATGCGCGGTCCCGCGACCGAGCCCGCGCGAACCTACGAGACGCGCGTCACCGGGGGCGTCGTCGAGATCCGGCCGCGGTAGGATGCGCGGCGTGGAACCCGAGACCAACACCGGAGCCACAGGTCCGTTGGGCTCGAGGTTCGTGGGCCTGGGCATCGGGTTGGCCGCGCTCGCGGTGTTCGTGATGCTCCCGTTCCTGATCCCGGTCGCCTTCTACGTGGTCGCGAACGTCTACGCGCTCATCAAGGGGACGACGTTCTCCTCCGACACCGCCAACACCAGCGTGGTCCTGACCCTGCTGGTGTTCTCGGTGGCCGTGTTCCCGGTGGGCCTCGCCGTCGCGATCGCCTACCTCGGCCGCGCCCTGTCGCCGAAGCGCCGTCGCACCTGAACCGTCCGTTCGCTACCCTCCCTAGCTTCATGTCGACGCTCAGGCAGGACCCGACCACCCGTCAGTGGGCGATCCTCGCCACACGTCGCGAGGAGCGGCCGCACGAACCCGTCGTGATGCCCCGCCCCGAGCTGCCCGAACGCGATCCTGCCTGCCCCTTCTGCCCGGGCAACGAGGACCAGACGCCACCCGAGATCCTGCGGGAGCCGCCCGGGCCGAACTGGCAGGTCCGGATGGTCCCGAACATGTACTCCGCGCTCTCCGGCGACGGTTCGGCCGGCCGCTCGGGCGAGCCGATGTTCCGCGAGATGCCCGGGATCGGGAGTCACGAGGTCGTGATCGAGACCCCCCGGCACGACGGCCGGATGGACGAGATGTCCCGGGAGGAGGTCGCGAGGGTCGTCCGGGTGTGGCGGGAGCGGTACCGAGCCCTCATCGCACGGCCCGACGTTCGCGCCGTGGTGGTGTTCAAGAACTTCGGAGCCCTCGCCGGGACCTCGCTCACGCACCCGCACTCGCAGATCGTCGCGACCCCCGTCTATCTCCCCCGACTGCTCCGGCGGCTCGACGTGGCCACGCGCTACTACGACGAGAACGGCGCGTGCGTCTACGACGAGCTGATCGAGGCCGAGCAGCGCGCGGGCGTGCGGATGGTCGAGGAGGTCGGGGGGTTCGTCGCGTTCGAGCCGTGGGCCGCGCAGACCCCGTTCGAGACGTGGATCGCGCCCAGGTTCCATCAGGGTTCGTTCGGCGACCTGGCCGACGAAGCGATCGAGGACCTCGCCGAGGTCCTGATCCGAACGCTGTCCGCGGTGCGCCGCGCGTGCGGCGATCCCGACTACAACCTCGTGATGTACTCGGCGCCCACGAACGGCGGGCACGCGGAGCAGGTCTTCCACTGGCATCTCAAGCTGATCCCCCGGATCTCGACCCAGGCGGGGTTCGAGATCGGCTCGGCGATGGCGATCAACACGGTCGCGCCCGAGGACGCCGCGGTCGCGCTCCGGCGGGCGCTCGCGAACGCTTAGCAGCCCGAGTCGACCCAGTGCGGCCCGGCGCCAACCGGCACCTCCAGCCGTTCGGCGAAGCGCCTGAGCCGCCGCCGGTAGATCCGCATCTCCCCGCGGTTGAAGTCCGCGTGGGTGCTGCAGCGCCAGTCCTCGTACAGCTCGTGGTGGAACCTGCTCTGGAGCGTCTCGGCGTGCCCGATCACGTTGCCCCACGAGATCCCGTAGCGCGACATCAGCCACACCGTCAGACGGAGCGACGCCCGCATCATGTCGTGGTCGCCGAGGATCGCCCCGGCGCTCGTCCCGACGTGCTCGATCCCGATCGCGGTCCAGTTCATCCCGATCGCGTGGCGGCACCGGATCCGCAGGTTCACGAGCTGGTAGATCGTCCCGTCGGTGTCGATCAGGAAGTGCGCGCAGACCCCCGGCTTCTCGCCCAGATGCGTCCCGTTCGCGGCGAAGTGGTTCCACGCGGAGTCGAACGAGGTCCCGTCCGTGTAGTGCTCGACGACCACCTGGGGATCCGTGAGCTCGTAGGTGCGTTCGCCGTAGTGGCGCTTCGAGTAGCGGGCCATCTGTCGCTTGCGGGCCGCGCCGAACGCGATCTTCTTCCACACGATCTGGTGCCTCACGTCGCCCGGATCCGGGGTCCCGACCGCGATCGCGGTCGACTCGGGCGCCACAAGGAGCAACGTCGAGACCAGGAGGACG
>DATEQE010000215.1:0-3546 GCA_035272825.1 Actinomycetota bacterium | reverse complement strand
CGCACTGGCCTCGGCTTGCCGAGCGGGCGCTCGCGTCGCCGCGAGCTACGAGACCTGGCCCGAACGCCCACGGTCGGCCGAGGATGAGGAGACCTCGGGGAGGCGGCGGCGCTGAGCGTCGTCCGACCTTCGAGCGAGGTCGCGGCCGCGCTGGCCGCCCAGGACGCAGTGGTCGCGCTCGAGACGAGCGTGGTCTCCCAGGGTCTCCCGCCGCCCCGCAACATCGAGTGCGTCGAGCGGATGAACGCCGCGATCCGTTCGGCCGGCGCCGTCCCCGCATGGATCGGCGTGATCGAGGGCGACGTGGTGGTGGGGCTCTCGGTGGACGAGCTGGGCATGTTCGCCGAGCCCGGCGGCGCCACCAAGGTCGCCCGACGCGATCTCCCCGTGGCGGTCGCCTCGGGTGGCCTGGGCGCCACCACGGTCTCGAGCACGATCTGGGCGGCGCACCGGGCCGGGATCGTGATCGGCGCGACCGGCGGCGTCGGTGGCGTCCACCCCGGGAACGGAGATAGGAGCGGGGACGTATCCGCGGACCTGATCGAGCTCGCCCGAACCCCGGTCCTGCTCGTGTGCTCCGGTCCGAAATCGATCGTCGACCCGGTCGCCACCGCCGAGCGCCTGGAGGAGCTCGGCGTCGGCGTGGTGGGCTACGCCTGCTGGCGGCTGCCGTTCTTCCTGGCGCGCGAGGCGCCGGTGGACCTCGACGACCGGGTGAACGAGCCGGCGGAGGCCGCCCGCATAGCGCGGGCGCTCGGCGAGCTCGACGCCGCGGCCGCGGTGCTGCTGTGCAACCCGGTCCCCGAGCCGTTCGCGATGGACGCCAGGGTGGTCGAGGACGCGGTCAGGGCATGCGAGCGGATCGCCGAACGCGAGGGCGTCCGCGGCAAGGCGGTCACCCCGTTCCTGCTCTCGTGCCTGTCCGAACGCACCGACGGCGAGAGCCTGGAGGCGAACCTGGCGCTGCTCGAGTCCAACGCGCGCCTGGCCGGCGAGGTCGCCGCGGCTAGCGCAGCCAGGTCTTGACGATCGCCTTCGAGAAGTTCCAGCCGTAGCGCAACGACTTCGGCTTCTTCGAAACCCCGCCCCGGCGGGTGAGGAACGTGACGGGCACCTCGACAACGCGCGCGCGCTGGCGGAGCGCCTCGATCGTGACCTCCGAGGTCCAGAACTGGTCCTGCTCCAGGATGAGCGCCCGGAGCGTGTCGGCGCGGGTGGCGCGGTAGCCGCTCGAGATGTCGGTCACGCGCTGCCCGGTCAGGATCGTCACGACGCGCGAGAAGAAATGGACGCCCAGGTGACGGATCAGGCCCTCGCGCTCGAAGTCGCCGAGCATCCTGGATCCGTTCACGTGGTCGGCACGGCCCTCGATGATCGGCCCGACGACCGTGGGAAGCTCCTCGGGCTGATGCTGGCCGTCGGCGTCCATCGTGACGACGATGTCGGCCCCGAGCTTGAGAGCGATGTCGTAGCCCACGCGGAGCGCGAGCCCCCCGCCGCGACGGATCGGCAGGCTCGCCGCCAGCGCACCCGCCGCCCGAGCCGTCTCCGCGGTGCCGTCGTCGGAGCGGTCGTCGATCACGATCGGGACGACGTGGTAGCCCTCGACCTCGCGCGGCATCGCCTCGATGACCGCCCCGACGTTCTCGGCCTCGTTGTGGGCGGGGGAGACGACCACGATCCGCTTCCCGGCGGGGAGGTCGGCCGTCACATCCCAGTCGAACGCCGACTGCCCGAACGACTCGACGAGCTGCCGGATACCGCGTTCGCTCGTGTCCACCTCGGACTGCATCCGGATCAGCAACACGAACAGGATCCCTACCGCGAACAGCAGCACGGCCGTGAGGCGCTGCCCGTTCCCGGGCCGGAAGTTGAACACCTCGAACAGCGGATTGAACAGCCCCGGCGCGATCGCAAGCAGCAGCACCGCTGTCGAGATCAGCGACGAGATGATCAGGTTCAGCCGGCTGATCTGGCGCCGTCGGTAGCGGATCAACGCGAGCGCGAAGAACCCTGCGGCGAAGATCCCCCCGACGATGCGCAGGGCCGACATGGCTCTGGACTCTACGCGATGGAACCGGCCGGGCGGCTCAGCCCGACGAGCGTTCCCGTACGCCCCGCCACCTCGTCGCGGGCAGGATGTGGTCCGCGATCACGCGGTCCCGGTGGCGCGCGATCGCGTCGAACATCGACTCGATCAGCGTCTCCGAGAGCAGGTGCGGCTGCAGGCCGAGCTCGAGCAGCTTGGTGTGCCTGGCGTTGTAGTAGTGGTCCTCGAGCTCGACCCGCGGGTTGTCGACGTGCTCGATCCGCACGTCGAGACCCACCTCCGAGCCGGCGTGACGCACGAGCTCGGCGAGCTCGTTCACCGAGAACTGCTCGGTGAACTGGTTGAACACGCGGAACTCGCCGGCCTCGGCGGGGTGCAGGACCGCGAGCTCTACGCACCGTAGGGTGTCGACGATGTTGAGGTAGCCGCGGGTCTGCCCGCCTTTGCCGTAGGGGGTGAGCGGCTGGCCGACCACGGCCTGCAGGCAGAAGCGGTTCAGGGCGGTGCCGAACACCTCGTCGTAGTCGAAGCGGGTCAGCAGGCGCTCGTCGAGCCTGGTCTCCTCGGTCTCGATCCCGTACACGACGCCCTGGTTCAGGTCGGTCGCCCGGAGCCCCCAGATCCGGCACGCGAAGTGGATGTTGTGCGAGTCGTGCACCTTCGACAGGTGGTACATCGACCCCGGGATCTTCGGGAAGGGCAACGTGTCCGACCGCCCGTTGTGCGCGATCTCGAGGTACCCCTCCTCGATGTCGATGTTCGGCGTGCCGTACTCGCCCATCGTCCCGAGTTTGACCAGGTGCGCGTCGGGGGTGATCTCGGCCATCGCGTACAGGACGTTCAGGGTGTTCACGACGTTGTTCGTCTGGGTGAAGACCGCGTGCTCGCGGTCGATCATCGAGTAGGGGGCGCTCGGCATCTCGCCGTAGTGGACGATCACCTCGGGGCCGAACTCGCTGAACAGACGCTCGACGACGCTCCAGTCGGTCAGGTCGCCCTCGGTGACACCGATCTCCAGACCCGTGACCTCGCGGAAGGCCTCGGCGCGGGCCGGCAGCGAGACGCCGATCGGGGTGAGCGAGTCCGTCCCTGCCTCCACGTGCGCACGGCGGCGGAGGTAGTCGTCGACGGCGTGCACCTCGTGACCCTTGCGGGCGAAGTGCATCGAGGTCGGCCACCCGAGGTAGCCGTCGCCGCCGAGGATCAAGATCCGCATACCGTTGCCTCGCTCCGGGTTCGGTCGGAGATGGGCGGAGCCGCGTCATCCTAGCAACGCGGCTCGTCCAGCTCGCGGGATGCGTCGGCCTACGCCAGGGTCGCGAGCTCCTCGAGCACCCGGTCCACCTCGTCCGGCCTGTGGTAGTGGCAGAACCCGATCCGGACCGCCCCGCCCGAGTCCTGAAGCCCGAGCCGCTCCATGATCTCGAGCGCGTAGTAGTTGCCGTCCCACACGAAGATCCCGCGCTCGGCGAGCGTCTTCGCGGTCTCGGCGGGAG
>DATEQE010000214.1:0-4619 GCA_035272825.1 Actinomycetota bacterium | reverse complement strand
GACCCAGTCGGTCGCCGGCCAGCCGGTTGACGTGCCGCTCTCGAAGCCGACACACCAGGGCGTCCCGCCGTCGGCCACGATCTGGTCGGACAGGGCCATGAGCTCGTCCCACGTCTCCGGGATCTCGTACCCGGCCTTGTCGAAGTCGTCCTTCGGGTACCAGATCAGGCTCTTCCAGTTCGAGTTGGTGGGCAGGCCGTAGTGCTCGCCCTGGTATTCGCCGAGCGACATGAAGTACTCGCCGAAGGTCGCGTTCAGATCGTCGATGTTGTACCCCAAGTCCTCGAGCGACACCGCGTTGCCGGACTGCGCCTGCGCGAGCACGGCGCCCGGCTGCGGCAGCAGGATCGTGTCAAGGGTCCCCGCCTCGGATCGGATCTGCAGCTGCTCCTCGAACTGCTCCGAGGCCTCGAATTCGACCTGGTAGTCGACCTCCGACCCGTAGGTCTGATCCCAAAGCGCCTGGATGGCGTCGCCCTCCTCAGCCGACAACGCGCTCAAGACGTTGACCGTCCCGGTGTTCTCCTCCTGGGCGGCGCCGGTGGTCCCACCACCGGTCTCACCACCACCCCCCTCGTCGTTCGTACACGCTGCCGCGATCAGCACGAGCACGGCGAACGGCACGACGAACCTCAATCGTTGCATGATGCTGCCCCCTTTCCCTCGATCACCATTTGGCCCACAGGACGCGCTTTCGGTCAACTCACCCCTTCTCGCCGTCCCCCGCATCCGGGACGCGCTCGGAGGGCATGCGGCTTGGCTCGCCCTGGCGAGCGACCTGTTGGTACCAGTGAGCACTCCGCTTGGGTATACGCGCCTGCGTTGCGAAATCGACGTACACTAGCCCGAAGCGCCCCGAGTACCCGTGCGCCCACTCGAAGTTGTCCAGGAGGGACCACACGAAGAATCCCTCGAGTGGCACGCCGGCCTGCCGTGCCCGCAACGCTGCTGCGACGTGTTCGCGCAGGTACGCGATCCGAGCCGTATCCTGGATCTCGCCGTCATCACCGAGGACATCCTCGAAGGCCGCCCCGTTCTCCGTGATCACGACGCGGGCCGGCGCGTACTCCCGATGCACCCGCAGCAACAGCTCGGTCAAGACATCCGGCTCCACCGGCCAACCCATCTCGGTCACCGCAACGCCGTCGGGGACGATCGACCAGGCACCGAGCGACCCCGGCAGCTCCTCGGCTTCGCCGGATCCGGGAACCGCAGTGACCGTGAAACGCCGGTAGTAGTTCACGCCCAGGATGTCGCACGGCCTCGCGATCACGTCCAGATCCCCGTCGCGCACGAACGCCATGTCGGTGACCGACCGGTAGAACTCGACCAGCTCCTCGGGGTAGCCGCGGCCGAAGATCGGATCGAGGTAATACGCGTTCATCTGGAGATCCGCGCGCCGAGCGGCGAGAACGTCGGCCGCGTCGTCCGACGCGGGCGTCGTCGGCTGGAGGTTCAAGGTGATCCCGACCGCGCCCGCGCCGTCCATGGCCTCCACCGCGAGCCCGTGCGCGAGCAGAAGGTGATGGGACGCCGCGAGCGCGAGCGCGTGGTCCGCCTTCCCGGGCGCGTGGACGCCGGTCCCGTACCCGAGCCACGCGGCGACCCAGGGCTCGTTGATCGTGGTCCACGTCGGGACCTCACCGGCGAGCGCGCCGTGGACGATCGTCGCGTACTCGGCGAACCGGGACGCCGTGTCGCGGTTCGCCCAGCCGCCGAGATCCTCGAGCGCCTGCGGGAGGTCCCAGTGGTACAGGGTCACGACCGGCGCGATCCCATGCCGGTTGAGCGCCTCGACGACCCGGCGGTAGTGGTCGAGCCCCGGCTGGTTCACCGCGCCGTCGCCTTCGGGCAGGATCCTCGGCCAGGCGATCGAGAACCGGTACGCACCGATCCCCAGCTCGGCCATCAGGGCGATGTCGTCCTCGAACCTGTGGTACTGATCGCACGCGATGTCGCCGGTGTCCCCTCCGAGGATCGCTCCCGGCTTGCGGCAGAACGTGTCCCAGATCGATACCCCGCGGCCGTCCTCCCGGACCGCGCCCTCTACCTGGTACGCCGACGTGGCGGCGCCCCACAGGAAGCCGGTGCCTTCGTCGGGCCGATCCTCGCGCGGCGAGGCCTCGCGCACCGTCACGGCGCCCCGGCTCCGACGGTCGAGGCCCGCACCACGAGCTCCGTCGGCAGGAGCACTCGCCGCGGGCCGACGCCGGGGTCCGACAGGAACTCGAACAGGACGTGGGCTGCCTCCTCCCCCTGCCGATGCACACCCTGCCGGATGGTCGTCAACGGTGGGTCGAGATGCGCGGCGAACTCCAGATCGTCGAACCCCGCCAGCGCAACGTCCTCCGGGACCGTCAAACCGCGCGAGCGGATGGTCTGGAGGGCACCCTCGGCCATCGCGTCGTTCGAACAGAAGATCGCGTCGACGCCGCGGTCGAGGAGCTCGGCCGCGGCGGACGCTCCGGAGGCGCGGCTGAACGCTCCCTCGACCACGAGGCCGTCCGTCGGCAGACCGGCGCGCGCCATCTCGCGTCGGTAGCCGGTGAGGCGGTCCTCACCCGCGACGGTCCCCCGTCTCCCGGTGACGTGGGCGATCCGGCGGTTCCCCAGATCGAGGAGGTGCGAGGTCATCACGTCGGCCGCGTGGACGTGGTCGACGTCGACGTAGCTCGCCGACCGGTCCGCCCGCCGGTGCCCGACGAGCACCGTGGGCAGTTCGGAGGCGAGCAACCCGTCGACGAGCGGGTCGTCCAGGTTGTCGGCGGTGACGATGACACCGTCGAGGAGCCCCAGCCACAGGATGCGGCTCAGGGTCTCCTCCTTGGAACGGTTGCCGAGCCACAGCATCATCCCGGCGGCCCGTTCGGAGAGCGCGTCGCTCATGCCATGCAGGAGCTGCGAGAAGTACGGGTCGCAGAACAGATCGGGCGGCGCGACGTGCATGACCACCCCGATCACGCCCGATCGCCCCGAGGCGAGTGTGCGAGCCGCGGCGTTCGGTCGAAGGTTCGTTCGTTCGATGACGGCGAGGACTCGGTCCCGGGTGGCCGGCGATACCGAACCACCGTTGATGACCCTCGAAACGGTCGCCCGCGAGACCCCGCTCATGGCTGCGAGCTCGTCCAGCGTCCCGGCCACGGATCCCCCGTCCTGCGATGGAAGCGCTCTCACCTTAGACCGGCGCCAGCACGTGTCAAATCGTGGAGCCGGCAGGCACAAGGATGGAACCGCTTCCGGGTCCTCTAGGCGCGAAGCGGGTGCGAGGCGCCCGCGCTCAGGCGAGGGGAAGGGGGCCTCACGACTCGTCGTAGATGCCGAGCCCCGTGCCGGGGTCGAAGAAGTGGATGCGCGCGGTATCGATCGCGAGCTCGAGCGTCTCTCGTTCGGCCGCCCTCGTCCGCGGGTCGAGCCGCGCGACGAACGTCGAGGTCCCGATCGCCGCCGCTTTCTCCAGTTCTTGGACGGCGACGCTGGCATGCGCCATGGGACCGCTTTGTTCGCCCACCAACTCCTTCGTGTCTTCCGTCAGGACGGGCGGAGCATCGACGGTGAAGTGGACAAGCACCTCCGAGCCCAGCGCCTCGCGGAGGACGATGTCGACCTTCATCCGCCGGTCCTCCGGGATGAGGGGCATGATCGAGGCGTCTTCCATGTTCTCCGGGCGGATGCCGATGACCACACGACGGCCCTCGTACGCGCGGATGCCGGGACGTTCGGCAGGCACGTTGTCGTCGACCCGGAGCGTGGTGTGACCGAACGTGACGAACAGGCCGCCGTCCTGACGGACGAGATCGGCCTCGACCATGTTCATCGCGGGGGAGCCGATGAAGCCGGCCACGAACAGGTTCCTCGGGTGGTCGTACAGCGTCTGGGGTGCGTCGACCTGTTGGAGCTCACCCTTCTTGATCACGGCGACGCGGTCGCCCATCGTCATCGCCTCGACCTGATCGTGGGTGACGTAGATCGTGGTCACGCCGAGATCGCTCTGGAGTCGCGAGACCTCGGCTCGCATCTGCACGCGCAGCTTCGCGTCGAGGTTGGACAGCGGCTCGTCCATGAGGAAGGCCTGCGGTTCGCGGACGATCGCTCGCCCCATCGCAACACGCTGCCGCTGCCCGCCGGAGAGCGCCTTCGGCTTGCGTTCGAGGAACTCCTCGAGGCCGAGGATCTCCGCGGCCTCGCGCACCCGTCGGTCGATCTCCTCCTTCGGGAGCTTGCGGAGCTTGAGGCCGAACGCCATGTTGTCGTACACGCTCATGTGCGGGTACAGCGCGTAGTTCTGGAAGACCATCGCGATGTCCCGTTCCTTGGGTGGCACGGTGTTCACGACGCGGTCCCCGATCGCGATCGTCCCGTGGCTGATGCTCTCCAGCCCGGCGACCATCCGCAGCGCGGTCGTCTTGCCGCACCCCGAAGGGCCGACCAGCACGATGAACTCCTCGTCCCGGATGTCGAGGGAGAGGTCGGAGACGGCCGTGGTCCCGTCGGCGTAGACCTTCGAGACTTGGTCCAGCACGATCCCGGCCATGCAGCTCCTCCTCGGTACCGACCAGGACCCATTCAACCGCAGAGCGCGCGCCCGAGTCGAGTCGGCGCGCCGGCGAGCGCGGCGAACC
>DATEQE010000213.1:0-9170 GCA_035272825.1 Actinomycetota bacterium | reverse complement strand
CTGCTTCAGGTACGTCAAGGCCCCGTGCAGCCCGTTGTCCTTGGTCAGGATCGCCTGGACGCCCGCGGCCGCGGCGCCCGCGAGCATGCAGGACTCGGCCAGCACGGCCAGGCCGTCCACCTCCGAGCGCCTCGGCCCATGCCCCAGCGTCATCGAGACCCCGAGGCCTTCCCGGTCGGCGGGGACCACGACGGCCACTGAGGAGCCCGACCGGCGGACGACCGTGAGCTTCTGCCGGCGCCGCGAACGGATGAAATAGTCGCCGCCGCAGTTGACGGTCACCTCGCTCACCTCGCGCGCGAGGAACCGGCCGACGTGATCGGTGACGGCGCCCTGGAGCGAGAACATCGGCCCCACGCCCGCGCGTGCGGCCGTCGAGGCGATCTCGCGCACGATCTCGGGGGCGTCACCCGGCACCTTCACGGGGCGCTTGGACGAGCGGAACTCCGGGTTGCGGATCGAGTAGGAGTGCAGGAGTTCCCAGAACGAGAGCGCGGCCGCGCGTGACTCCTCGTCGACGTCGGTCGCGGCCTGGATGTGCAGCGTCATCTCCTGCACCTGGATCTCGAAGGTGCGGGACTTGCGCTTGAGGAACCTCACGGCCGCCGGCCCTCCACGCTGCGATGATATCCGGGCGCACCCACCGGCCTCATCCGGCATCCCGGCCGGGAACCGACCGTTTCGCTCAGCGGAGCGCGTCGACGATCCGGCCGCCGCCGAGGAGCTCCTCGCCCCGGTACACGACGGCGCTCTGACCGGGCGCGACGCCGCGCTGCGGCGTCCGGAACTCGATCCGAGCCGCGTCCCCGAGCGGCTCGACCACGGCCGCGACGTCGTCGCCCCGGTAGCGGATCCGAACCTCCGCCTCGAAGGGCACCGCGGACGGGGGCTCGCCGGCCACCCACGACACCCGATCGGCGATCGCCCCCGAGCGCGCGAGCAGCTCGCCCGGTCCGACGACGACCCGGTTGGCCTGCACGTCGATCTCCAGCACGTACGAGGGGTCGGGACCCGAGACGCCGAGACCGCGCCGCTGCCCGACGGTGAAGGCCGCCGAGCCCGCGTGATGTGCAAGCACGCGCCCATCGGTGTCGACGACCTCGCCGTGGCGCATCAGGTGCGGGGCCGCCGAGGCCAGGTACGCCCTCGCCTGGCCGATCGGCGCGAAGCACAGCTCCTGCGAGTCGGGCTTGCTCGCGACGGGGAGCCCGAAGCGTTCGGCAGCCGCGCGCGTTTCGGCCTTCGGCATCCCGCCGACCGGGAATCGCGACCTCGACAGCTCGCGCTGACCCAGCATGTGCAGCATGTACGACTGGTCTTTCGCCCCGTCGGCGCCGCGGAGCAGCCGGAGACGGCCGCCGCTCCGATCCGTCCGCACGTAGTGACCGGTCGCCACCGCGTCGATCCCGAGCTCGTCGGCCCGGCGAAGGAACGCGCCGAACTTGATCTCGCCGTTGCAGCGCGCGCACGGGTTCGGCGTGCGGCCGGCCTCGTGCTCGGCTACGAAATCCCCGATCACGGTCCGCTCGAACTCGTCCGAGAGATCGCAGATCTCGAACCGGAATCCGGCGATCCGCGCGACCTCCGCGGCATCGTTCCGCGCCGCCGGACCACAGCAGCCGTGCTCCACCCCGTCCAGGTGGACCAGCCGCATGTGCGAGCCGACGACCTCGTAGCCCTGCTCGAGCAGCAGGCAGGCGGCGACGGACGAGTCCACGCCACCGGACATCGCCACGAGCACGCTCCCCTTCGACATGGGTCAGATGCTACGAGGTGCATGCGCCCGCGTCGCCGCGGGTATCCTCGGGCCCAGCCAGCAGCCAACGAGGAGTCGGGATCTCCGTGCACGTCGTCGTGCTCGTCAAGTACGTCCCCGAACCGCAAGGGACGCCCACGCTCGGGGAAGACCTCCTGCTCGTCCGCGAGGGCGTCGACGGGGCCCTGGACCCGGGAGACGAGTTCGCGGTCGAGGCCGCGCTCCAGCTCGTCGAGGCGCACGGCGGCGAGGTGACGCTGGTCTCGATGGGGCCCGAGGTCGCGACGGGCGCGCTCCGCAAGGGGTTCTCGATGGGCGCGGGCGGCGGGGTGCTCGTGACCGATCCCGCGCTCCGCGGGGCCGACGCGCTCGCCACGGCGAGGGTCCTCGCGGCGGCCGTGGGGCGTTCACCGTTCGACCTGGTCCTCGCCGGCGTCGAATCCACCGACGGCTCCACCGGCACGCTCCCGATGACCGTGGCCGAGCTCCTCGGCGTGCCGAGCGCCACGTTCGCGCGCACGGTCGACGTCGAGGACGGGGCGCTCCGCGTGGAGCGGCAGACCGAGGGTGGGTACGACATCGTGACGAGTCCGCTGCCCGCGCTCGTGACGGTGACCGGGAGCGCTGCCGAACCGCGGTACCCCACCCTCAAGGGCATCATGGCCGCCAAATCCAAGCCGCTCGAGCAGCTCTCGCTCGCCGAGCTCGGCCTGTCCGAGGCCGACGTGGCAGCTTCGCAGCGCGTGACCTCGGTCTCCGAGGCGCCGGAGAAGTCGGCCGGGGTCGTGATCCAGGCCGACGACGACGCCGCCGCCAAGATCGTCGAGCTGCTCGCCGAGGCGAAGGCCATCTGACGTGACGACGGTCTGGGTCTACGCCGAGATCACGCCCGAGGGGCCGAGCCCGTCCGCGCTCGAGCTGTTGACCAAGGCTCGGTCGATCGGCGACGAGGTGGCCGCGGTCGCGCTCGGTCCGGGGGCGACGGCCGCCGCGCCCGCGCTCGGCGAGCACGGTGCCGCCCGCGTCTACGCGAGCGACGAGCAGGTCTACGCGGACACGCTCGGCCGGCCCGCGGCGCACGCGCTCCACGGGCTGATCCGGGAGCACACGCCCGATCTCGTCCTGTTCTCGACGAGCTACGACGCGCGCGACGTCGCCGGCCGGCTCCAGGCCATGCTCGGGTCGACGCTGATGAGCAGCGTGACCGACGTGACGGGCGCCGGGTCGGCGCAGACGCAGATCTTCGGCGGGAGCCGCGTCGTGGACGTCACGCTCGAGGGGCCCGGGCCGCGACTCGTGCTGGTGCGACCGA
Organism: Actinomycetota bacterium; assembly: GCA_035272825.1. Lineage (GTDB taxonomy): Bacteria > Actinomycetota > UBA4738 > UBA4738 > HRBIN12 > DASSJM01. The sequence continues at coordinate 6,102 of DATEQE010000213.1, read as the reverse complement.
AGTCCTTCGCCCCCGAGCCGAGCGGCGGCACCGCCGAGGTCGTGTCGGTCGACACGACGGTCCCCGACGAGCTCACGACGGTGCGACGCATCGAACGTCACGAGGAGACCGCCGCCGGTCCCCGGCTGGAGGACGCGAAGGTCGTGATCGCCGGCGGCCGCGGCCTCCAGGACCCGTCGAACTTCAGGCTCCTCGACGACCTCGCCGCGGCGATCGGCGATGCCGCCGTCGGCGCGAGCCGAGCCGTCGTCGACGCCGGGTGGGTGCCCTACTCGTATCAGGTGGGTCAGACCGGCAAGACCGTGAAGCCCGACGTGTACATCGCCGTCGGCATCAGCGGCGCCACGCAGCACATCGTGGGGATGAAGGGGGCCAAGCGGATCATCGCGATCAACAAGGACGGGGACGCTCCGATCTTCCGGCTCGCCGACCTCGGCGTCGTCGGCGACGCGCTCACGGTCGTCCCGAAGGTGATCGAGGAGATCCGAGCTCGCCGGAGCTGACGGGGCCTGACGTGATCGAGGCGCGCTTCGATGATCTGGTGGCCGGCGCCGAGCGCGCGTTCCGGCTCGCCGAGCCCGTCGGGGTGATCGAGGCCCGCCGGCCCAGCGAGGTCGCCGGCGCGATCGACGCGGCGGGTTCGTCGGCCGGGAGGGGGCTCTGGGCAGCCGGGTTCGTCGCGTACGAGGCGGCGCCCGGCCTCGATCCCGAGCTCTCGGTGCACGTCCGGGCGCCCGACGATCCCTTCGCCGAGCTCCCGCTCGCCTGGTTCGCCCTGTTCGAACGCAAGGAGGACCTGCCGCCCCTCGAAGCCGGACGGCTCGACCCGCCCGGATCGGCGGGTTCGCCCTGGCGCCCGAGCGTCGATCGAGCGACCTACGACGCGGCCGTCGAACGCATCCGCGAGCTGATCGCGGCCGGACACACCTACCAGGTGAACCACACGATCCGGCTCCGGGCCATGATCCAGGGCGACGAACGCGGGTTCTACCGTGACCTCTGCCTCGCCCAGCGGGGCGGGTACGCCGCGTTCTTGGACCTCGGGCGCTTCCGCGTGCTCTCGGCGTCGCCGGAGCTGTTCTTCCGGATCGACGGCGAGCGGATCACGACGCGACCGATGAAGGGGACCGCCCCGCGGGGCCGCTGGCTCGCGGAAGACGAGGAGATCGCGGCCCGCCTGTTCGCGTCGTCGAAGGACCGCGCCGAGAACGCGATGATCGTCGACCTGCTCCGCAACGACCTCGGCCGGATCTGCCGAACGGGTTCGGTCGAGGTCGAACGGATGCTGGAGGCCGAACGCTTCGAGACCGTGTGGCAGCTGACCTCCACGATCGAGGGCGACCTGCGACCCCAGATCACGCTGCTCGACACGTTCCGGGCCCTGTTCCCGAGCGGATCGGTCACCGGCGCGCCGAAGGTCCGCACGACGAGGATCATCGCCGACCTCGAGGACTCGGCCCGCGGGCCGTACTGCGGCGCGATCGGGTACCTCGCGCCGCCTGGATCGGGCGAGGCGCGCGCGAACTTCAACGTCGCGATCCGCACCGTCGTCCTGGACACCAAGACCCGGACGGCCGAGTACGGCGTCGGGGGCGGCATCACCCACGACTCGTCGGCGTCGGGCGAATACGAGGAGATCGTCGCAAAGGCACGGGTCTTGACCGACGTGCGACCGGCGTTCGAGCTGTTCGAGAGCCTCGGGCACGTACCGGCCGAAGGGTTCCGGCACCTGGACGACCACCTCGAGCGGCTCGCCGCCTCCGCCCGATACTTCGGCTTCCGGTTCGAGCCCGAGGCGGCGGCCGCGGCGCTCAAGCGGGCGGTCGCCGAGGTCACGGAGCCGAGCGTCGTCCGGCTGACGCTCGCGCGCGACGGCGCGCTGTCGACCCACGTGCGGGACCTGCCGCCCGCGGAGGAACCGGTCCGGGTGGCGCTCGACCACGAGCCCGTGGATCCGTCGGATCTGTGGCTCTTCCACAAGACGACCCGCCGCGCGCCCTACGATCGGCGCCGCGAGCGGCGGCCCGACGTGGACGACGTCCTGCTCGTCAACGATCGGGGCGAGGTGACCGAATCGACGATCGCGAACCTCGCGGTCCGCCTGGAGGGCGTCTGGGTGACGCCGCCGATCGATGCCGGGCTCCTCCCGGGTACCTACCGGACCGTGCTGCTCCGGGAGGGCCGGCTGATCGAGCGACCCGTCACGGTGGACGAGCTCCGCGGCGCCCTGGAGCTCGCCCTCGTGAGCTCGGTCCGCGGTTGGCGACCCGCGGTGCTCGTGCCGTGAGCGACGACGTCCACACGGTCCACCTGGGCGCCTTCACCCACGCCCACGCCGAGGCCATCGCCGGCGAGCTCGAGAAGGCCGGGATCGTGTGGTGGTACAAGAACCCGGGGTTCTTCAGCCAGATCTGGGAGCGGAGCGTCCGCCTGTTCGTCGACCGGAGCCGCCTCGAGGAGGCGCTGGAGATCGCGGATCGGGTCCTGGCCTCGGGTCAGCCAGAGGGCGACGGCTCCTCGTCGGGCCAGACGTAGGGTCGCATCCGGTCCTCATCGAGGGGAAAGGCGCACAGGGGACTTGATGAGTCGTCATCCCTAGGCCGGAAGCCCCCCCGCGAACGCGGGAGGGCTTCCCTGGGGAAGGCGCGTACGGGGGGGCTTACGCGGCCTCCATCTCCTTGCGGCTCCTGCGCTTGCCGCGAGAGATGTACGTATGGACGGGCTCGTGCTGCCAGCACAGATCCCATCGGTTGTAGATGGACAGTTTCGTGCTGCATCCTTCGGCGGCGCAGACCCGACCTCCGGGGTACGTACGGTTGGCCCGAGGGAGCTCGCGGATGCGGGCTCCGCGGTATGCCGAGTCGGACATCGATCGTCTCCTCGCCTCGGTTCGAACCTCGCCCCGGTCGTCCCGGGGGTTCAATCCGTTCATTCGAACCAATCGGCGAGCTGGTTCGTTCCCGGGCACCCCCGATTTCCGGCGAACGACGTGCCTGTCAGCGGCCCTCGAGCCGCTCAAGCAGGACCCTCGTGGGGCTCGTAAGCTGCACGACCCTGGCGGTGAAGCCGAGGTCCTCCCAAAACTCCATCGCGCCCCGGTTGGGGGCGAAGGTCTTGAGCTCGACCCAGCGGACCCCCCGATCGGCCGCGAACCGACCGGCCTCGTGGACCAGCTCCCGGCCCACGCCCCGGCCCCGGTAGCCGGCGCGCACGACCACGCCCGAGAGCTCGAGGGCTCGTTCGTCGGAGAACCGGGAGGGAGTGCGCGCCTCCCCGTACGCCATCCCGACGACCTCGCCGTCCTCGTCCTCGGCGACCAGGACCACCGTGTCGGGGTCGGCGAGGGCCTCGTTGTACTTGGCACCGACCTCGTCGTAGAAGCCGGGGCGCGGGGTGAAGACCCGCCAGTCGGCCTGCATCCGATCGAGCTCCTGGAACAGTGCGACCAGGGACGGGACGTCCTCCACCGTGGCCTGTCGAACGCGCACGCTACCTCCCCTCGAACTTCGGTTCGCGCTTGTCGAGGAAGGCGCGCATGCCCTCCTCTTGGTCCCGGGTCGCGAACAGCGCCACGAACGCCTCCCGTTCGACCCGGAGCCCCTCCTCGAGAGGACGATCGGCGGCCGCGAATGCGCGCTTGGCCGCGGCATAGGCGAGCGAGGGCCCGGCGGCGAACGCTCGGGCCTCGTCGACGGCGACGAGGTAGACCTCGTGGGGCGTAGCCGCCCGGTCGACGAGCCCGATCGCGAGCGCCTCGGCGGCGTCCACCTGCCGGCCCGACAGGATCAGACGGCGGGCAGTCGGAAGGCCGACCAGGCGGGGGAGCCTCTGCGTTCCGCCCGAGCCCGGGATGATCCCCAGTTTGATCTCGGGCAGGCCGAGCCGCGCATCCTCGGCGACGAACCGGAGGTCGCAGGAGAGCGCCACCTCGAGGCCGCCACCGAGCGCGAACCCGTTGATCGCGGCGATCGTGACCTTCGGGATCGCCTCGAGGTCGCGGCAAGCTTGCTCGAGCGCTCCGACGTCGGAGGCGATCTCGTCAGGCCCATACCCGACCATCGCCTTGATATCGGCGCCAGCGGCGAAGATCCGCTCGCCGCCCCAGACGACGACGGCTCGAACGGCCTCGTCGTCGGCGACGGTCGCGGCGGCCTCGGAGAGTTCGAGCGAGACGGGGCGCGCGAGCGCGTTCGCGGGCGGCCGGTCGACACGGATCGTCGCGACCCCGCCTTCGGTGTCGATGCGGACGAACTCCCCCATGGACGGCCTATCCTCGCAGACCCTCGGCCATGCGAGGCCGCTCCGAGGCCGCCGTTGCACCTGCAACTCACTGCTACAATCGCCGACGTGAGACCGGCAGCGGACCCCGCATCGAACGCGGACGTGATCTCGGCCCTGCGCGAACGCGGGCTGCGGATGACGCCGCAGCGTCGGGCGATCGTCGCCGAGATCATGCGCACACAAGGTCACATCTCCCCTACGGCCCTGGCCCGCAAGGTGCAGGGGGACATGCCGGGCGTGAACGCGTCGACGATCTACCGGACGCTCGCACTCCTGGAGGAGATGGGCGTGCTCGCCCACGCTCACCTGGAGAGCGGAGCCGAGTACCACCGAACCGAAGAGGCCGGCCACGTCCACCTCACCTGCTCGAACTGCGGGGACGAGGACGACCTCTCGATCGCCGAGGCCGACGCGCTGATCCGGCTGATCGAGCAGCACCACGGGTTCGAGCCCGATCTCACCCACTTCGCGATCGGCGGGCTATGCGCCGACTGCAAGAGGGAAGGCGAGACCGCGCCGGCGCGTTAGCCGACGTGGGCGTCGAGCGCCGCTTCGGGCAGCCGGCGACGCCTCACCGCCGCGAACACGTATGCCAGCACGAACATCGACGCGGCGGTCAGCACCACCGCGGGACCCGATGCCCAATCGAGGTAGTACGACAGGTAGACCCCCACGAAGCCGCAGAACATCCCGACTGCGACCGAGATCCAGAGCATCCGATGGAAGCTGTCGGTGAGCAGCCGCCCGATCACCGGCGGGATGACGAGCATTGCAGCGATCAGCGTCACGCCGAGCACACTCATGCACACCGTGATCAGCGCGGTCAGGAGGAGGGCCAGCAGCACGTCCATCCTCGCCGTCGACACGCCCGAGACGTCCGCGACCTCAGGGTCGAACGTCGTGAACAGGAGCTGGCGATACCGGAGGGCCACCACGGCGCCCGCGACGAGGGTCACCCCGGCGACGACGAGGACGTCGGCCATATCCACGCCGAGGACGTTCCCGAACAGCACGGATTCCACGTTCCGGGTGAACGAACCGATGACCGAGATGATCACGACGCCGACGGCGAAACTCGCCGTCGTCACCACGCCGATCGCGGCATCGGCCCCGATCGAGCGGCGTCAGGCGATCAGCAGGATCAGGATTGCGGACACGAGGCCCCACAAACCAGCGCCCAGGTAGAAGCTGAACCCCAACGCGAAGCTCGCGACCGCTCCGCCGAAGATCGCGTGCGACAGCCCGTGGCCGATGTAGCTCATCCCCCGCAAGACGACGTACACCCCCACCAGCCCGCAGAGGGCCCCCGACAAGGTCGCCACGGCGATCCCGTTGCGGAAGAACTCGTATCGGAAAGGCTCAAGCAGGGTGTCCATGGTGCCCCTCTCGCAGCGGGACGACCTTGCGTTCGATCTCTTCGACCTCGGGGTAGTGCTCCACCACGACGGGCATGCCGCCGTGCGACAGGACCTCGAGCGGTGCGCCGTAGGTGCGTTCGAGCACCTCGGGCGTGATGACTTCCTGCGGGCGTCCCGTCGCGATCACCTCGCGGTTCAGACAGACCAGCTGGGGCAGGTGGGCGGCGATGCCGTTCAGGTCGTGGGTGGTGAGCACGACGGCGAGGCCGTCATGGTGGAGCTCGTGGATCAGGTGCATCACGTCGTGGCGGGTTCGAACGTCGACCCCTGACGTGGGCTCGTCCATCAGCAGGAGCCTGGGCCGCCGAAGCATCGCCCGGGCCACGAAGACCCGCTGCTGCTGGCCGCCGGAGAGCTCACGGATGTGGCGGTCGCCGAGGTCACCGATCCCCAGCCGGTCAAG
>DATEQE010000212.1:0-4407 GCA_035272825.1 Actinomycetota bacterium | reverse complement strand
CCCAGATGATACTACGCAACGCTAATTAGTGTCGCGAAGGATATGTGTCCGCCGCTCCTCCGAGACGGGCCGAGGCTCGGAGATCTGCTAGATGAACAGCTGGATCGCGCTCTCCTTCATCTCGAGCAGCGCGGTGGCGGCCCCGATCGGCTCTTCCAGCCCGTCGATCAGGTCCTCGGTGCCGATCCCCATCAGGTCCATCGTCATCTGGCAGGGGATCAGCCGGACCCCCATGTCACGGGCGAGCTCGAGCAGCTCGGTGGGGTGCGGGGTCTTGTAGTCCTCGGCCACCTTGCCGAGCATCCACGGCCCCATGCCGCCGAAGTTGTACCGAGACAGCTTCGCCTTCGCGGTCGAACCCGGGTTCATCTGGCCGAGCGCCCTCGTCATCCAGTCCTTCCCGGTCTTGCGGCGCCGCTCCGGCTTCACGAGCGCGAACAACCCCCAGAAGGTGAAGAACACACTCACCTCCATCCCGGAGGCGGCGGCGGTGGTCGACAGGATCAGCGTAGGCCACACCCGGTCGAGGTGCCCGTCCCAGGCGACGATCGTGATCTTGTTCTTCTGGTTGAACCCGTCGGCGGCGTCGCGTTCGACGAGCGCCTGGTCGATCAACTCGCGGATCGCCTCGGTGTCGGCGCCGGCGGCTCCGTCGTTCGTCGCATCGCGCGAGGTCTGGACCATCCCGATCACACCTTCCGGATCACGTAGCGGTAGACGCCCGACGTCTCGCTCGCGTCCAGGAGCTCGTGGCCCGACAGCTTCGACCACGACGGAACGTCCGACTTCGAGCCGGGATCGGTGGCCAGGAGCTCGAGCAGGTCGCCGGGGCGGGCGTCCCGCAGCGCCGTGTGCAGCGCGACGAGCGGTCCGGGGCAGGACTGGCCTCGAGCGTCCACGGTGGCGGTGATGACGTCCATCGGCGGAGACCTCCTTTCGAGCGGAACATGGTGATGGCTCTTCGGTGCTGGGGGTTCGCGGGCTCGGTGCCGGGTGCGACGCCTAGCTGCGGCGACCGCGGGGCACCGGGGGACAGCAGCATCGGTCGGGGATCATGGCCCCCACGAGACCTCGGCAGCGTGTCCGGATCATTGCAACTGCAAATGCTACCGGGGAGATGGGAAATGGCGCAACCCGGCTCACCTGAGGCCCAGCGCCCGGATCCGGCCGGGCGGCCACCACACGAACCAGACCCTCCCCCGCACGAGTCCCAGCGGCAGGGGTCCGAACGTCCGGCTGTCGCTCGAGCCTTCGGGATCGTCCCCCTCCACCCACACGCGATCGACCAGCGCGAGCCCGTCGGGCGCCACATCGCCCGAGGGGTGCGTGACGCGCTTGACGAGCTCGAAGCCGGGCCGTTCGGGATGCTCGACAACCACGACGTCGCCGCGGCGTACGCGCCTGGTGCGGAGCGCGAGCGCCCAGTCGCCGGGTTCGAGCGTCGGGCACATCGACGCGCCGGCCACCTCCACCCGGAACGGTCGCCAGCGCTGGAACCCGTACGCTGCAGCGATACCGACGAGCAGGCCGACGAACGCCACCTTCCGCGCTTCCGCACCCCGGTGATAGGTTCGGGTCACGGAACCCGGACCGTCCGAAGGAGGGAACACATGCTGGAAGCTTTGCTCAGACCACGCCGCGTCGTCCATGCGCACTGCGACCTGCCCTGCGGGATCTACGACCCGGCGCAGGCTCGCGTGGAAGCCGAGTCGGTGAAGGCGATCCAGACCCGCTATCAGGACGCGGAGAAGTTCAAGACCGCCGGGGAGAGCGTGGAGGACTACCGGATCCGCGCGCTCGCGATCAAGGAGGCGCGCGCCGATCTGGTCAAGGAGCACCTGTGGGTGCTGTGGACCGACTACTTCAAGCCAGAGCATCTCGAGAAGTACCCGCAGCTCCACGAGCTGTTCTGGAACGCGACCAAGGAGGCGGGTCTGGCCAAGAAGGCGCAGGACCCGGCGCAGGGCCAGAAGCTGCTGGACGCGATCGACGAGATCGGCAAGATCTTCTGGGAGACCAAGGCGTAGACAGCGCGGTTCCGAACACGGTGGGCTCGGGCTCCCCTCTTCGTCTCGACCCGGACCGGATCCGCCCGCGGGCGGATCCCTGAGTGACCGCGTGAAGGACATCGGTCTGGTCGGCGTCCAGTTCAGTGGGAAGTCGACCCTGTTCACCGCGCTCACGCGGACCGGCGGTCACGGGGGCCAGGCGAACCACGCCGTGGTGCCCGTTCCCGACCCCCGCGTCGACGTCCTGACCCAGATGGAGCACTCGCGCAAGACGGTCCACGCGCAGGTGGGGTTCGTCGACGTCCCGGGCGGGACCGCCTCCGCACAGGGGATCGCGAAGCTGCGCGAGGCGGACGCGCTCGCGATCGTCGTGCGGTGCTTCGGGCAGGATGCGGAGCCCGCGTCCGAAGTCGCGGAGGTCCGCGCCGACCTGCTCCTCGCGGATCAGGCCGTGATCGAGCCGGCGCTGGAGAGGGCGGCAAAGCGGGCGCGGGGCAAGCCGACGCCCGAGGTCGAGGCGCTCGCCGCCGCGAACGCGGCCCTGCAGGCGGAGATCCCGCTCTCGGACGCCGGGCTCTCCGAGGAGCACCGGCGCGAGCTCAAGCCGATCGCACCGCTCACGATCAAGCCGTCGATCGTCGTCGCGAACCTCGAGGAGGGGACCGACGTGCCGGAGGGTCTGCCCGAGGGGACGGTCGGCGTGTATGCCTCGATCGAGGCCGAGACGGCGGAGATGGATCCCGCGGAGGCTCGGACGCTCCTGGACGAGTTCGGGGTGCACGAACCCGGGCTCGAGACCGTGATCCGGGCGGGCTACCGGGCGATCGACCTGATCACGTTCCTCACGACCGGGGACGACGAGACCCGGGCATGGGAGGTCCGCAGCGGCGCGAAGGCGCCCGAGGCCGCGGGCGTGATCCACACCGATCTCGAACGCGGGTTCATCCGCGCCGAGGTGATCCCGTACGACGAGCTGGTCGCGGCCGGCTCGATGGACGCCGCCAAGCAGCAGGGCAAGGTACGGGTCGAGGGCAAGGACTACGAGGTCCACGAGGGCGACATCCTCCACGTCCGCTTCGCCGTCTGACCACGGCCCGACTCACCAGGTTCCGACCTATTTTCACCAGCTATCTCTGGCGGCGTTCGAGCAGAACCCGGTAGACTCCACCCTCATGGCAGAGGAGACGTACCGGATCGGCGAGGCGGCCTCGATGCTCGGCGTCCGCGTCGAGACGCTGCGTCGCTGGGAGCGCACGGGGAAGCTCACCACGACCCGGACCCCGGGTCGCCAACGCCGGGTGGCGGCCGCCGAGGTTGCGCGGCTCCTCGCCGAAGGTCGCGAGCGGCCGAAGATCACCTCCGCCAGCGTTCGGAACCGGTTCCCGGGCACCGTCACCGAGGTCAAGCGAGACAAGCTCGCCGCCACGGTCGAGATCCTCGCGGGCCCGCACCGGATCCTGGCGTTCGTCACGCGGGAGGCCGTCGACGAGATGGGGCTGGAGCCCGGGATGCAGGCCGTCGCCACGGTGAAGGCGACCAACGTGATGCTGGAGGTGGACGGGTGAGGCGGATCCTGATCCTCGCGACGTCCGCGGGGTTGCTCTTGGCCGCATGCGGCGACTCGAACGCCGACGGTGGCACGACGGGAACGGGGGCAACCGGCGGGTCAGGTGGGGCCGAGGCCGAGCTCACCGTGTCGGCCGCCTCGTCGCTCACGGAGGCCTTCGGGGAGATCGGGGACGCGTTCGAGACGGCGAACCCGGGCACCACGGTGACCTTCAACTTCGGGCCCTCGGACGGGCTCGCGGGCCAGATCAACGAGGGCGCGCCCGTCGACGTCTTCGCCTCGGCAAGCCCGACCTGGATGGACTCGGTGCAGGACGACGGGCCGGGCGTGACCGACCGAGCGGACTTCGCGCAGAACCGGCTCGCAATCATCGTGCCGGCGGACAACCCGGCCGGCATCGAGAACCTGAACGACCTGACCGAGGACGGCGTGCAGCTCGTCCTGGCGGCCGAAGGCGTGCCCGCGGGCGACTACGCTCGCGAGATCTTCCAGAACGCGGGGATCTCCAAGGCGGCGCTCGCGAACGTCGTCTCCAACGAAGAAGACGTGAAGGCCGTGATCACGAAGGTGATGTCGGGTGACGCAGACGCCGGGATCGGGTACGTCACCGACGTGACACCCGACGTTGCGGACCAGATCACGCTCATCCCGATCCCGGACGAGGTGAACGTCATCGCGATCTATCCGATCGCGATCGTGAACGGATCCGAGGAGGCCGACCTCGCGCAGGGCTTCGTCGAGTACGTCCTTGGCGACGGACAGCAGACGCTCGCCGAGTACGGCTTCCTCCCCCCTCCGTAGGGGGCGGATCCCGGCCGGCTTCGTCGTCCT
>DATEQE010000211.1:0-6274 GCA_035272825.1 Actinomycetota bacterium | reverse complement strand
CCGCCACCTCCAACTCGCCCGACGCATAGCTCGGCGAGATCGCGGTCACCGCCTCGACCCGGTCGGGTCCCATCGCGCGCGCGGCGAGCGCCAGCACCACCGACGAGTCGACCCCGCCCGAGAACGCCACGAGGGCCCGATCGCCGTACCCACGGATCCGATCCTCGAGATCGCGGATCACGGCGACCTGGGGGCGTTCGGCGACCACGCTCATCGATCCTCCTCGAGCAGCCGGTACGCGAGCGCCGACGCCTGCGCGTGCACCGAACGCACCGGCCGGCCGAGCTTGCGAGCGGCCTCGACGACGTCGGCGTGCTCGGGCTTCGCGTTCAGGATCCGTCCGTCGAGGACCCCGAGCTTCACCCGGATCCGCGGACCGCCCTCGGCCAGATCGATCTCGACGATCCTGCGATCGAGCTCGGGCCGCGAAACCTCGTGCACGCGGACCCCGAGCGTCGTCGTCGCCTCGAAGAACGCCCGCCGCACCTCGTCCATCGTGTCGCGTTCGCACAGGGCCGAGATCGCGACGGCGGGCCGCCCCCGCTTCATCACGATCGGCGCGGTCCATGCGTCGAGCGCGCCCGCCGCCAGGAGCGCGTCGATCGCGTCCGGCATCAGCTCGGGCTCCAGGTCGTCGACGTTGGCCTCGAGCACGAGCAGCCGGCGGGCGCCATCCGCGGACGGCAACGTCGAGCCGAGCAGCACCCGGACGACGTTCGCGACCGATGTCGGGTCGTTCGTGCCGGCGCCGACACCGACGCGCTCGAGCACGAGCTCGGGGATCTCGGGGACGGGCCGGCCGAGCACAGACAGGATCGCGGCCGCGGTCGGCGTGACGGTCTCGGGCAGGTCCGTCCCGGCGACCGAGGGCCGCAGCGCGAACCCCGACAACAGCTCAAGTGTCACCGGTGCGGGCGACCCGTGCGTGCCGTCGTTCGAGGGTGGTGGCATCGGGATCGCCGAGACGTCCACTCGTTCGACGCCAAGCGATGCGAGCGCCGCCGCCACGCCGACGACGTCCAGCAACGTGTCGTTCTCCCCGAGCTCTTGGAGCTCGACATCGGCGATCTCGCGCCCGTGGACCTTCGCCTCGGCGTCGAACAGCCGCTGCAGGACGGCGGTGGCCCGCGCCCGAACCCCGTCCTCGAGCGCCGCGCGGTCGACCGCGTCGAGCAGCTCCCGCGGACGGCGCCGCTCGGCCGACAGGTCGCCCGGAGCCGAGAGCGCGAGCGCCCGCAGACCCCGTCGGCGGACCTCCGCGGTCGCGCACTCGACTCGGCGGTCCAGAACCGCTGACACCGCTTCGGAGACCTCGTCGCGCGACGCGCCGGCGTCGAGAAGGGCGGCCAGGAGCATGTCGCCCGCGGCGCCGCCGACGACGTCGACGTAGAGGACGTTCATCGCGGCGTCGACTGCCGAGCGATCATGGCGGCGATCGTGCCGGCGCCGACGCCGTCGTCCACGTTCACGCAGGCGACGCCCGGCGCGCACGACGACAGCATGGACAGGAGCGCGGCCAGTCCGCCGAGCGAGGCGCCGTAGCCGACGCTGGTCGGGCAGGCGATCACCGGGCACGCCGCGATCCCGCCGACGACGCTCGCGAGCGCCCCCTCCATCCCCGCGACCACCACGACCGCGTCGGCGGTGGCGAGCATCGGTTGCACGGCGGCGAGGCGATGCAGACCCGCGACGCCGACGTCCGCGACGATCTGGGTCTCGGCGCCGAGCAGCGAGGCGGTGAGCTCCGCCTCCTCGGCCACCCCGAGATCCGAGGTCCCCGCGGTGACGATGAGCACGGTGCCCGCCGCGGACGGGATGTTCCGCCGCAGCGCGACGCACAGAGCCCTCGGCCGTTCGACGATCTCGACGGCCGCGGCGGCGGCGGCCGCGCGAACCGCCTCGACGTGCTCGGGCAAGCTCCTCGAGACGAGGATCGGCCCCTCGTTGCCCGACAGGAGCCGCTCCACGATCGAGCGCACCTCGTCCGGCGTCTTGCCCTGGGCGTAGACGATCTCGCAGGCGCCCTGGCGGAGCTCGCGATGATGATCGACCTTGGCGAACCCCAGGTCGCTGAAGGGCAGGTCCCGCAGCTCGCGAGCCGCGTCGCCGGGCGACACCTCGCCCGAGGACACGCGCGCGAGCAGATCGGCCAAACGCGCCTCGTACGCGGTCGGTGCGAGCACGACCTCGACCCTACCGGCATTCGGCCCGACGCGCCGGGGCGGTCGAGCCGTCGCCACCTACCATGGTGGCCATGCCCGCCCGCTCCGACATCCGCAACGTCGCGATCGTGGCCCACGTGGACCACGGCAAGACGACCCTGGTCGACGCGATGCTCTGGCAGTCCGGCGCGTTCCGCGCGAACCAGGACGTGGCCGAACGCGTGCTGGACTCGACCGACCTGGAGCGCGAGAAGGGCATCACGATCCTGGCGAAGAACACCGCCGTCCGGCACGGCGAGCTGAAGATCAACATCGTCGACACGCCCGGGCACGCGGACTTCGGCGGCGAGGTCGAGCGCGGGCTCACGATGGTGGACGGCGTCCTGCTGCTGGTCGACGCCTCCGAGGGGCCGCTGCCGCAGACGCGGTTCGTGCTCCGGAAGTCGCTCGAGGCGCGGCTGCCGGTGGTCCTGGTCGTGAACAAGATCGACCGGCCCGACGCCCGAACGATGGAGGTCGTGGACGAGGTCTACCAGCTGTTCCTCGACCTGGACGCCGACGAGCACCAGATCGAGTTCCCGATCCTGTATGCGGACGCGCGCGAGGGTCGCTGCGGCCCCAACCCCTCCGCGCTGCCCGAGGACCTCGAGCCTTTGTTCGACGCGCTGCGCGAGCACATCCCGGCGCCGTCGTTCGAGGAGGGCCATCCGCTGCAGGCGCTCGTGACCAACCTGGACGCGTCGCCGTACGTCGGACGGCTCGCGCTCTGCCGCGTCCGCAACGGCACGATCCGCCGCGGGCAGGAGGTGGCGTGGTGCCGCGCCGACGGGACGATCGAGCCCGCGAAGGTCGCCGAGCTCTACGTCACCGAGGCGCTCGACCGGGTCGAGGCGGACGAGGCCGGACCCGGCGAGATCGTCGCGGTGGCCGGTATCGACGAGATCACGATCGGCGAGACGCTGGCCGATCCCGACGACCCGCGGCCGCTGCCGGTCACGCGCGTCGACGAGCCCTCGCTCTCGATGACGATCGGCATCAACACCTCGCCGCTCGCGGGCAGGGACGGCAGCAAGCTGACGGCCCCGCAGGTGAAGGCTCGGCTGGATCAGGAGGTCATCGGCAACGTGTCGATCCGCGTCCTCGACGGCGACCGGCCCGATCGGTGGGAGGTCCAAGGACGCGGCGAGCTGCAGCTCGCGGTACTGGTCGAGATGATGCGGCGCGAAGGGTTCGAGCTCACCGTCGGCAAGCCGCAGGTCGTCACCCGCGAGATCGGCGGAACACTGCACGAACCCGTGGAGCGCGTGGCGATCGACGCCCCCGAGGAGTACCTGGGCGTGATCACGCAGCTGCTCGCGCTCCGCAAGGGGCGCTTGGAGAACATGGTGAACCACGGCACCGGATGGATCCGGATGGAGCACCTGGTGCCCGCCCGCGGTCTGATCGGGTTCCGCACCGAGTTCCTGACCGAGACACGCGGCACCGGCCAGCTCCACCACGTGTTCGAGGGGTACGAGCCCTGGCACGGGGAGCTCCGGACGCGCCCGACGGGCTCGCTGGTCGCCGATCGCGAGGGCGTGAGCACGACGTTCACGCTGCTCACGCTCCAGGAGCGCGGGTCGATGTTCATCGGGCCGGGCGAGGACACGTACGAGGGCATGGTGGTCGGGGAGAACGCCCGCGCCGAGGACATCGACGTCAACCCGACGAAGGAGAAGAAGCTCACCAACATGCGCCAGGCGAACTCGGAGGAGTTCACGCGCCTGATCCCCAAGCGGACGCTCGTGCTCGAGCAGGCGCTCGAGTTCATCCGCGAGGACGAGTGCGTCGAGGTGACGCCGGACCACGTCCGCCTGCGCAAGGTCACGCTCCCACAGCAGGAACGCGCCAAGGCGGCCCGCCGGGCGCGGCCGGCCGGGGCGTAGGACGGCGATGCGCGCCGAACGCATCCTGGTCGCCCTCGCGATCGTGGCATCGGCCGTGCTGTTCGCGCCGGCGGCCGGGAGCGCTCCGAGCGGGCTCGCCAGGTGCGGTCCCGATGCGTCCGCCGGAACGCTAGGCATCGGCGATCCGTACTACCCCCGGTTCGGCAACGGCGGCTACGACGTGCTGCACTACGACCTCGCGATCCGCTACGGGCCCGGCACGAACCACCTCCGCGGGGTGGCGACGATCGCGGCCCTGACTACGCAGAGCCTGAGCTGCTTCAGCCTGGATCTGGTGGGCCTGACCGTGCGGGCGATCAGCGTGAACGGCGACCCGGCGACGTGGTCGCGGACCCATCACGAGCTGATGATCACGCCGGCCGTGCCGCTCGCCTCGGGCGCCGGCCTCACGGTCGTGGCGACCTACGACGGCTATCCGAAGGGGTTCGTCATCCCGAGCATCGACGCCGTCTCCGGGTTCATCCGGACCGCCGACGGGGCGATCGTTGCGGGGGAACCGGAGGCGGCGGCCGCGTGGTTCCCGGTCAACGACCACCCCACCGACCGCGCCTCGTACACCTTCCGGATCACCGTGCCGAACGGCTACCAGGTGGTCGCCAACGGGGTCCCCGAGTCGATGGACACCCAGGGGGACTGGACGACCCACGTCTGGCAGGCGCACGACCCGATGGCGAGCTACCTCGCGACGTTCGACGTGGGCGAATGGACGATGCGGTTCCGCACGACGTCGAACGGCCTGCCCGTGATCGACGCGATCGACCCCGGCGTCCTGCCGCGCGTGCGAGAATCCGTCAAGCGCGAACCCGAGATCCTCGACTTCCTCGAGAGCCGGTTCGGTCCGTACCCGTTCGAGTCGGTGGGCGGGATCTTCCCCGACACGCGCCGGCTCGGGTTCGCGCTGGAGACGCAGACGAGACCCGTCTACGCGCGCTCCTTCTTCCCCAACGGCGAGTGGGTCATCGTGCACGAGCTGGCGCACCAGTGGTTCGGCGACCTGGTGGCCGTCGACCGCTGGCGGCACATCTGGCTCAACGAGGGCTTCGCCACCTACGCGGAGTGGCTCTGGAGGGCGCACGAGGGGTTCGGGATCCCGCGGCGGACGTTCGAGGCAATCTGGAGGGCGATCCCGGGCGACTCCCCCTTCTGGCAGATCGTGATCGGGGACCCGGGGGCCGGCGATCTGTTCGACGGGGCGGTGTACATCCGCGGTGCGATGACCCTGCAGGCGCTCCGCAACGAGGTCGGCGAGGACGCGTTCTGGACGACCCTGCACCTGTGGACCGAGCAGCACGCGTTCGGCACCGGCACGACCGACGGGTTCATCGCGCTGGCCGAACAGGTCTCCGGTCAGAACCTGAGCGACCTGTTCGACGTGTGGTTGTTCACGCCGGGCCGGCCGCCGGCCTCGGCGGTCACGGGCTCGGGCATCGTCAAGGCGTCGCCCGCGGCGACCGAGCGCGCGACCTCGTGGCTCCGGGTGTTCGCTCGCCGTACCGCTCCCTGAGCTCGTCGCCGATGCGCGCGAGCTCCTGCCGAACCTCGGCCGGGTGCAGGACCTCCACCCATCGGCCGAACCCCGCGAGCTCGGCCGCCAGGCTCCGGGCCGACCAGCTCCGGATCTCGATCTCGACGTGGTCGCCGGCGTCCTCCTCGCGGATCGCCAAACGGGTCCCGAGGGATGACCTCAGCCACGGGATCGCCTCGGCCTCGACGCGGGCGGTGGCGCGGAACGTCACCCGCCGCTCGTCGAGCTCGGCGACGACCGATCGCCAGTGCGTCTGGAGGTCGAAGCCGTCCGGCCGTTCCGCGGGATCCGTCGTGAGCCTCACCGCGCGCACGCGGCTCAGGCGGAAGGTGCGCATCCCCGCATCGGTGGCCGCGATCAGGTACCAGACCGACGCCTTCGCCACGAGGCCGAGCGGGTGCACGGTCCGCTCGGTCTCGGGGCGGTCCGGAGCCGCGTAGACGATCCGGACCTGGACCCCCTCGACGACCGCTCGTTGCAACTCGTCGAGGTGCGCGGGTGTCGGAACGTGCGTGCGGTCCCAGCTCGTCGGGTCGATCACGACCGCGGACGCGGCTGCCCGTGCCTCCGCGCGGAACGGCTCGGGCAGGGCGCGGACGAGCTTGCGCAGCGCCGCCTTGATCTGCGGCGTCGCGGACGCC
>DATEQE010000210.1:0-3713 GCA_035272825.1 Actinomycetota bacterium | reverse complement strand
GGCCTCGGGGGCCGGGACGGCCTCGGGGGCCGGGACGGCCTCGGGGACGATCGGCGCCGGCTCCGCGGCGGCCGGAGCGGGTTCGGGGGCCGTGGCGGGATCCGGTGTCGGAGCCGGCGCGGCCGTCGGCTTCGGCGCAGGGGCCGGCTCGGGCTCGATCTCGGGACCGGTCGCGCGCGTCACGACGGCCTCGCGTCCCTCTTGCCGTCCCTCCGCGAGGGCGTCCGCGATCAGACGGGTGACGAGCGAGACCGATCGGATCGCGTCGTCGTTGCCCGGGATCACGAAGTCCACCTCGTCCGGATCGCAGTTCGTGTCCACGATCGCGATGACCGAGATGCCGAGTTTGCGTGCCTCGTTGACCGCGATGTGCTCCTTCTTGGTGTCGATCACGAAGATCGCATCGGGGAGCCGTTCGAGGCTCTGCATGCCTCCGAGGTTGCGCTCGAGCTTCTCCTTCTCGTGCCGCAGGCGGATCGCCTCCCGCTTGGGAAGGAAGTCGAACGCGCCAGTACGTTCCATCTCGCGCAGCTCGCGCAGACGGAGCAGGCGACGCGAGACCGTCTGGAAGTTCGTGAGCATCCCGCCGAGCCAGCGGGTCGTGACGAACGGCATCCCCACCCGTGCGGCGTGCTCGGAGATGACCTCCTGCGCTTGCTTCTTCGTCCCGACGAACAGGATCACCCCGCCGCGGCGGCCCAGATCCCTCGCGTAGGCGTAGGCCTCCTCGAGTCCCGACAGGGTCTTCTCGAGGTCGATGATGTAGATCCCGGAGCGTTCCCCGTACAGGTACCGGCCCATCTTCGGGTTCCAGCGTCTGGTCTGGTGCCCGAAGTGCACCCCTGCCTCGAGGAGCTCCCGCCTGGTGACGACAGGCATGGTGCCCTCCTTCCGGTTTGTCCCTCCGCCCGGTTCGGTTCGCCCGCGGCCCGGCTCGTGCTCGGGGGGTTGCCGGTCGCGCGTTCGCGCTCGCTGCTTGACCCCTGAATCCGGCCGGGACCCCGCGGACGATCCCCAGGCGTGTGAGCTCGGCGTCGAGACGCCGGCGAACGCGGAGTCTACCAGCGGCGTTGTCGCGGTCCGGGGCCCCCGTCCCGGCTCAGCGCCGGCCGGAGGGGCGCCGGGAGGGCTGGCGCCGCGGAGCCCTTCGGCGCTGCACCGGTTGCTCGGGGACGGAGGGCTCGGCGACGATCCAGCGGTAGGCGAGCCCGCCCATGAAGCCCAGGTGGAGCACGCTCGCGCCCAGCACGAAGACCCAGCCGAAGAAGGTCGGGTTCGCGGTGACCTCTCCACCACCCGGGGCCAGACCGACGACGACGGGCAGTGCGATGAAGAAGTACAGGCCGCAGAACAGGAGGTGCCGGCTCCCCGGCAGCATCGCGGCCCTGCCCGAACGCCGGATGGTCTCGACCACGCCTCGGCGTTGTCGGACCGCAGCGGTCGGCGCGAACCCGAGGAAGAACAGGCCGCCCACGAGCGACCCGACGGCGGCGAGCAGCCCGATCCCGGGGCCGAGGACCGGGAAGATGATGTTGCTGGCCAGGATCAGCGTGAACGAGAGCACCTGGACGACGATCACGGTCGGGATCGCCGCGACGCCTCGGAGCAGGCCCCAGGAGCTCACGCGACCGTCCTCGAGTGACTCCACGATCATCCCCGCGAGCAGGCCGTAGAGCACGCCCCGGATCAGGATCGCCACGCCGGTGAAGATCAGGAACGACGGTCCGAGCCCCAACAGGCTCTCGCCCGTCCCGAGATCGAAGTACGTCGCGATCGGCGGCAGTGCGAGGACGTCGACCAGCAGAGCTGGTCGGCCCTCGAACCCGAGCCCGTACAAGGCGAGCCACGCGAGCAGCGGCACAAGGACCGCGATCGCCAGCAGGACGGGCGAGGACACGACGGCGAGGAGACCACGCCCGAGCGAGCGCCCGACCGGCGGCATCACCGACCCACCGCTCTGACCGAAGAGCGCGCCGCCGAACCCGCGACGCGGTTCGGCCCGTGCCGCGGCCGGCTCGACCGCGGTCTCGGTGGGTTCGGCCTCCACCGGAGCCGGCCGCGGTCGCGCCGGGCGCCGTCGCTTCTTCCCGCTCACGGTCCCTCCCCTTCGTCCGAGACCCGATCTGACCCGTGGTCGCCGAGCTCGTCGTCGGCGACCACCCCGAAGCGCCGCGTAGCCCAGAGGCCCGGGATGAACGCGACCGCGAAGACGATCACGGCCGCGAGCGCCCATCGCGTCAGCGTGGTCCCCGCGTCGAGCTGGGTCGGCGACGGGACGTCGACCAGCGCACCCTGCGGGTCGTGTTCGAACGCGATCAGCCCGGCGTCGCGACCCCCCTTCACGGCGATGACCGAATCGCTCGAAAGCGCGATCGTCCCGACCAATCCCGCGGACGGAGCGCTCTCCCACACCAGATGCCCCGAGGCGACGTCGACCGCGACCAGACGGCCGTCGCCAAGCCCCAGCAGGACCGACGGTCCGGACACGACCGGCGAGCTCCGCAGCACCACCTCGTTCAGGTGGTAGCTCCACCGGCGCCCGCCGTTCACAGCATCCAGCCGATACAGGCCCCCGGCGATGTCCGCCGCGAAAACGCTGTCGTCGTCGAAGGCCAGCGAGGTCGCCGGGGAGAACAGCGAAAGCGCCAGCGTCGCCCACCGCTCGGTGCCGTTCCCGGTGTCGAGCGCCCGCACGCGCCGGTCAGCCGACCCGACGAACAGGGAACCGCCGCCGGCCGAGGGCGCGGTGCCGGCCGTGGAGTTGGCCTGGACAGCCAGCGCCGGCCACGAGCGCTCCCCCGTCGCCTCGTCGAACGCCGCGACGACGACCTGCGCCGTGTCGGTGTTCCGGGCGACCGCGACCACCTGGGCGTCGGCGACCGCGACCGCCGAATCGACGCGCCCGTCCATCTCCGCGGACCACGTGATCGTGCCGCTCTCCAGTGAGACGGCGTACACCGTCCCGCCCTGGTCACCCACGAAGGCGTTCGTGCCGTCGATCGTGACCCCGCTCCGCGAGGTCGCCCCCAATGAGGTTCGCCAGAGCTCGGTCCGGTCGGAGAGGGAGACCGCGACGAGCGTCGAGACGTCGGACTGGTCGTCCGGTCCGGTGGGAGACGGGGTCGGCCCCGTCGTCGAAGGCGAACCGCCCGGGCCGGCGCTCGCGGACGGGCTCGGAGAGCCCTCCGGCGCTCCGCCTGCATCGTTCGGACCGGGCCCATCGAGGTACACGAGGATCCGCCCCCGGGGGCCGGCGCCGATCGCCGGCATCGACAGCGGTCCCCCGTCCCGACCCACCCGCCACTCGATGGCGCCCGAGGCGACGTCGATCCCGTAGACGGCCTCGTTTCCGACCGACACGGCCAGGCCGCCTGCGACCACGGCGCCCGACAGGGCGTCGCCCGTGGGCGCCGGCAGGGTCCATCGGACGCGGTATGGGGGTTGCGGGCCGTCGGCCAACACCCCGGGGTGACCGGGTCCGCCCTGGAACTGCGACCAGGTGGGCGCCTCCTGCGCGACCGCCACGCCCGGCAGGAGCACGAGCGGTACGGTCGCGACCGCCGCCGCCGCAGCGACACGGACGGCGCGCATCGACCGGTCACGGCGCATCGGGAACAGGTGGGCTCTCCTCTGACGGGGGCGCACATGCTAGCCGCAGTCACCTTCCCGCGACCCGATGCTCCGACGTCCCGACGCGGTCGGGTCAGGTCAAG
>DATEQE010000209.1:0-2376 GCA_035272825.1 Actinomycetota bacterium | reverse complement strand
GCCCACACCGAGCCTCGCGCACGTGATCCGGAGCGACGCCACGGCGAACAGCGTCTCGACCTCCTCCGGGAGCTGGCCGAACCGGTCCACGGTCTCGGTGCGGACACGCTCGAGCAGACCGTGGTCGCCGGCCGAGGAGATCCGCCGGTAGAGGTCCAGCCTGAGCGCCTCCTGTTCGAGCCAGCCCGGCGGCACGAACGCCTTGAGCGGAAGGTCGATCCGGATCTCCTTCTCCTCGGGGAGGGGCTCGCCCCTCATCTCCGCGACCGACTCCTGGAGCAGCCGCGCGTACGTGTCGAAGCCCACCGCCGCGATGTGGCCGTGCTGTTCGGCGCCGAGGACGTTTCCCGCTCCCCGGATCTCCAGGTCGCGGAGCGCGATCTGGAACCCGCTGCCGAGCGCCTGGTGCCGCGCGATCGTCGTGAGGCGCTCGTGCGCCTCCTCCGTCAGCTCGCGCTGCGGCGGGAAGAAGAAGTACGCGAACGCCCGCTCGTGGCTGCGCCCGACGCGGCCGCGCAACTGGTACATCTGCGAGAGCCCGAGCAGGTTCGCCGCGTCCACGACGAGCGTATTCGCGTTCGGGACGTCCAGGCCGGACTCGATGATCACGGTCGACATCAGGATGTCGGCCTCGCGGTCCCAGAACCGGATCATCCGCCGCTCGAGCAGGTCCTCGTCCATCTGGCCGTGCGCGACCACGATCCGGGCGTCGGGGACCTGCTCCTGCAACCACGCGGCCTGGCGCTCGATCGTCGCGACGCGGTTGTGGACCCAGAACACCTGGCCCTCGCGCAGCAGCTCCCGCCGCACGGCGCCGAGCGCCAGCCCCTCGTCGTACTGGCCGACGTACGTGAGCACCGGCTGCCGGTCCTCGGGAGGCGTGTCGACGGTCGACATGTCGCGGATGCCGGCGAGCGCCATCTCGAGCGTCCGGGGGATCGGTGTCGCCGTCATCGTGAGGACGTCGACCTGGGCGCGGAGCCTCTTCAGACGTTCCTTGTGCGCCACGCCGAACCGCTGCTCCTCGTCGACGACCACGAGCCCGAGGTCCTTGAACCCGATGTCGGCCGACAAGAGACGGTGGGTCCCGATCACGACGTCGATCGCGCCGCGGCGCAGGTCCTCGACGATGCGCTCCTGCTCCGGCTTCGAGACGAAGCGGGAGAGCATCGCGACCTTGACGGGGAACGGCGCGTAGCGCTCGCCGAACGTGATCAGGTGCTGCTCGGCGAGCAGGGTCGTCGGCACGAGCACCGCCACCTGCTTGCCCTCCATCACGACCTTGAACGCGGCCCGCACCGCGATCTCGGTCTTGCCGAACCCCACGTCCCCGCAGATCAGTCGGTCCATCGGGCGCGGTCGCAGCAGATCGGCCTTGACCTCCTCGATCGCCGTGACCTGGTCGCCCGTCTCCTCGTGCGGGAACTCGTCCTCGAGCTCCATCTGCCACGGCGTGTCGGGACCGTACGGGGGGCGCTCGATCGACAGCCGGACCGAGTACAGCCGCACGAGCTCGCCGGCCATGTCCTTCACGGCGCGCTTCACGCGCCCGGTCGTCCGGGCCCAGTCGCTCGTCCCCAGGCGCGACAGGCGAGGCGTCTCGCCGCCGACGTACTTCGCCACCATCCCCACCTGGTCGGTCGGGACCGAGAGCCGGTCGCCCGAGGCGTACTCGAGCACCATGTAGTCGCGTTCGGAACCGCCGATCTCGCGCCGCTGCACGCCCACGTAGCGGGCGACCCCGTGCACGCGGTGCACCGCGAAGTCGCCGACCACGAGCTCCTCGGCGATCGCGTCGCCGCGACGCGTCGTGAACCGCGGGGCGTCGCGCGTGTGCCGCCGCGAGCCGAACAGATCCTCCTCGGTCGCCACCGCGAGCTTGCCAGCGGAGAACACGAAGCCGGCCTGCAGCTCGGCCTCGACCGGCTCGGCCTGTGGCAGCGCGACGAACTCGCGGACGCGTTCCAGCGACCCGTGGCCGCGCGCCGTGAGCAGCACGCGGTACCCGCGCTCGGCGAGCTCCGCGGCCCGCCGGGCGAGCTCGGCGGGGTTGCCCTGCGCCGAGCCCCATCCCTGCAGCCCCGTATCGATGCCCTCGGTGAACCCCGTGAGCTCCAGCCGGACCGGGCCCTCGAGCGCCTCCCCCAGGTCGTGGACCGCGCGCGGACCGGGCCAGTTCGAGGCCCCGGCGAGCGCCTCGGCGTCCCCGAACGCCCGGCGCGCCCGGTCGAACGTGCGGCGGGCCTCCGAGACCACGACCCACGAGCCCTCCGGCAGCAGCTCGGCGGGGACCGGCATCCGGTCGAACAGCAAGGGGGCGAGCGACTCGAGCCCCTCGGCGTGCAGGCCCTCCGCGATCCGCTCGAGCCCGTCGCG